>JACVXW010000010.1 GCA_015661135.1 Chloroflexota bacterium | reverse complement strand
CATGATCACGGGCGACAGCCTCGCGGTGGCCGACTCGGTCGCCGCCCGCCTGGGCATCGACGAGATCGCCGCCCAGGTCCTGCCGGCCGACAAGGCAGCGGCCGTGCGACGGTTCCAGGCCGGCGGCCGCAAGGTCGCGATGGTGGGGGACGGCGTGAACGACGCGCCGGCGCTCGCCTCGGCCGATGTCGGCATCGCGATCGGTGCCGGTACGGACGTCGCCGTGGAATCCGCGGGGATCGTGCTGGTCCGAAGCGACCCGCGGGATGTCGTCGGAGCCATTGCCCTCTCGCGCGCGAGTTACGCGAAGATGATCCAGAACCTGGTCTGGGCGACCGGCTACAACATCGTGGCGATCCCCGTCGCCGCGGGCGTGCTGGTGCCGTGGGGGATCGACCTGCCGATGGCCGTCGGGGCGCTCGCGATGAGCGTGTCAACGATCATCGTTGCCGCGAACGCCCAGTTGCTCCGGGGCCTTCAATTGCGGGCGCGCCCCGTCTGAACCACGACGGCAGCGCAGTCGGATGCATCTATTGACAATGCATCGCCATGCGATATAGTTCCCCCATGGAAACCACCAGCCAGCCCCAACCCGTTCCGTCCCTTTCGAGGACGGCCATGCACATCCTGCTTGCCATCGGGCCCGAGGAACGCCATGGCTACGCGATCATGGGAGAGGTCGCCCGGATCACCGGCGGTGCGGTTCGCCTTGGTCCCGGCGCCATCTACACGACCATCAGGCGGCTCCTCGACGATGGCCTGATCGAGGAGAGCGCTGACCGGCCGGACCCGGACATGGACGACCGGCGTCGGCGCTACTACCGCCTCACCGGTGCCGGCCGCTCCGTCGCCGCGTCAGAGGTCCGGCGGCTGGACGGCATCGTGCAGGCGGTGCGCGGCTGGGCCTTCGAGGGATCGGGATGAACCGGCCCGAGGCGGCCCACGAGCGGCTCTACCGCGGCCTGCTCTGGCTGTACCCATCGGACTTCCGTGCCCGTTTCGGCGATGAGATGGTCCAGCTCTTCGGCGACCAGCTCCGCGACGCACGAACCAGGCGCGCTGCGTCAGGGCCGGCCGGCACCTGGCTCCGAACGCTGGGCGACCTGGCCGTAACGGCAGCGTCCGAACACAGTCGGAGGGATCGAACCGTGGCGCACTCGTTGACTGAAGCTCCGTCAATCCCGACCCGCGTACTGGGACTCATCGGGATCCTGGGTGGCGTTGCCCTGATTCTCGCGTTCATTCCCAATCTGCCCTGGATCTGGGACTTCGTTGCGGTTCGGCTGGTCCTGTTCAACGCAGGCGCGATCGCCATCGGGCTGGCCGCGTACCGTTCGGGTGCGCTTGGATCAGGCCGCGCGTCCGTTGCTATCGCAGGTGCCGTCATCCTCGCCAACTCCTGGTATCTCGTCATGGGGATCGCCGGCATCGGCCGCCCGCAGTTTCCCGAAGCGGATCCCGACTTCCGGCTCATCGGGTTCTACGCGGGCGCGGCGATGTGGCTCACGGACGCAGTGTTCGGTTTCGTGGTCTGGCGGGTCGGGACGATGGCTCGATGGGTTGGGCTTGTCCTGGCTTTGGGATCGCTGTTCGCATTCACCGGCATGGACCGTCTTGAGCTCGTTCGGGGCGACCTGGCCTGGTTCTGGACACCAGCGGCGCTCGCGGGTGTCGCCGCGAACGGGCTGGCCTGGATCCTGCTCGGGCTCGCTATCGCCTTCCGCCGCCGACGGCATGCACCCGCGGCCCCGGAGGGCGGGGTGGCGCCAAAGGCGTAGGATGCGCACCAGATACCTCAGTTGAACTGCGCGGGAGAGATCGCAGGGACGCCGCAGCGATGCGGAGCCACCGGCGGCGCCGACGGAGCAACGGTCCGGAACCTCTCAGGCACCAGGGACCGCGCAGGGATGGGGACGCTGGAGAGCGTTGATGACGGGAGCGATCCCGCCAGCGCGCGCCGACGGAGGAACTCGCGGTCGCTTGGCGCGACCCGGGGACGCTCTCAGGCACCAGGACAGCGGGGCACCGAGGAGGTGCTTTCAATGTCCGAACCAGCCGAGGCGGCAGGGTTCGCAGACCGTCATGTCGGGCCGGACGAGGCGGATGTCGCCGCCATGCTCGCGGTGATCGGACGGCCCTCACTCCACGACCTCATTCGGGCCACCGTTCCGGCCGCGATCCTGCGCGATCAGGGCCTGGGCCTTCCCGCGCCACGTTCCGAGGCGGAGGCGCTCGCAGACCTGCAGGCGATGGCCGCCGCGAACACGCCCCTTCGCTCGATGATCGGCATGGGCTACCACGACACGATCACGCCGCCGGTGATCGCCCGGAACATCCTGGAGAACCCGGCCTGGTACACGGCCTATACGCCGTACCAGCCCGAGATCGCCCAGGGCAGGCTCGAGGCGCTCATCAACTTCCAGACCGTGATCTGCGACCTGACCGGTATGGAGATTGCCAACGCCTCGCTCCTCGACGAGGGCACGGCCGCCGCGGAAGCGGTCACGCTCGCGCACGCCGTTTCGACGGTCCGCGACGGGAACCTCGTCCTCGTGGACGCGGACACGCATCCGCAGACGATCGCCGTCCTCAGGACTCGGGCGGAACCGCAGGACATCGAGGTCGTCGTCGCCCCGCCGGCCGAATTGCTCGCGCGCGCCGGCGCGCCAATCGACGGTGAGCGACCGTACGCCATCCTGCTCTCCAACCCCGGCTCGTCCGGCGCCGTCCGGCCGCTCCGGGCGGACATCGAGACGGTCCATGCCGCCGGGCTGCTCGTGATCGTGGCGACGGACCCCCTCGCGGCCGTCCTGCTCGAGAGCCCGGGCGCTCAAGGCGCCGACATCGTGATCGGGAGCAGCCAGCGCTTCGGCGTGCCGATGGGCAACGGCGGCCCCCACGCAGCATTCATGGCCACCCGCAACAGCTTCAAGCGCGCGTTGCCGGGACGCCTCGTCGGCGTGTCGGTGGACGCGGATGGGGCTCCGGCCTATCGGCTTACCCTCCAGACGCGCGAGCAGCACATCCGGCGCGAGAAGGCCACCTCGAACATCTGCACCGCCCAGGTCCTGCTCGCCGTGGTCGCGAGCATGTACGCGGTATGGCACGGTCCGGTCGGCCTGCGGTCGATCGCGGAGCGGGTCCATGCCCGGGCATCGGCGATCGCCACCGGACTTGGTGCCGTGGCAGGCCTCGGGATTCGCCACGCCGCCTACTTCGACGCCATCGCGATCGAGACCGGCTCGGCGGCCCGTGCCGACGCCGTGATGGCCGCGGCGGCCGATGCGGGCTATGAACTGCGCCGCCTCGATGCCACCGGCGTCGGCATCGCCTGTGACGAGACCACCTCCGAGATCGATGTCGTCGCGCTGCTCGCGGCGCTCGGCGGTTCGCTGCCCTCGGCGAAGCGCGCGTCCGCGGCGGCATTCGCGTCGCTCCCGGTCGGTCTTCGCCGGACGGACGCGATCCTCACCCACCCGGTCTTCTCGCTCTACCGGTCCGAGACGGAGATGCTTCGCTACATCTTCCGACTGGCCGAGAAGGACATCACCCTGACCCGGTCCATGATCCCGCTCGGCAGCTGCACGATGAAGCTGAACGCGACGACCCAGATGATGGCGATCGGGCTACCTGGGTTCGCCCGCGTCCACCCGTTCTCGTCGCCGCTGCGCCTGCCCGGCTATGCGCGACTGTTCCACGAACTCGAGACCTGGCTCGCCGAGATCACTGGATTCGCGTCGGTCAGCCTCCAGCCGAATGCCGGCTCGCAGGGCGAGTTCTCGGGCCTGCTCGCGATCCGCGCTTGGCATCGTTCACGCGGCGACGGCCATCGCCGCGTCTGCCTGATCCCGGCCTCAGCGCACGGCACCAACCCTGCCAGCGCGGTCATGGCCGGCTACCGGGTCGTCGTCGTGGACACGGACGAGCATGGCAACGTTGACCTCGCCGATCTTCGGGCGAAGATCGCCGCGAACGCGGCCGATCTCGGCGCGCTGATGATCACCTACCCGAGCACCCACGGCGTGTTCGAGGAGGCGATCGTGGAGATCTGCAGCCTCGTCCACGAGGCGGGCGGACAGGTCTACATGGACGGGGCCAACATGAACGCCCAGGTCGGCCTCTCCCGTCCCGGCGACATCGGCGCGGATGTCTGTCACCTGAACCTGCACAAGACCTTTGCCATCCCCCACGGCGGTGGTGGACCCGGCATGGGCCCGATCGGCGTGGCCGCCCACCTCGTGCCGTTCCTGCCGAGCGTGGACCTGGACGGGTCCACCCGCGTGTCGTCGGCTCCCTACGGCAGCGCCAGCATCCTCCCGATTTCCTGGGCGTATGTCGCGATGCTCGGTGCGAGCGGCGTTCGACGCGCCACGGAGATCGCGATCCTCAACACCAACTACCTCGCCGCGCGGCTCGGCGACGCCTTCCCGGTCCTGTACACGGGCACCAACGGAACCGTCGCCCACGAATGCATCCTGGACTGCCGGGCCCTGTCGGCATCGAGCGGCGTGACGGTCGACGACATCGCCAAGCGGCTCATCGACTTCGGCTTCCACGCCCCAACGATGAGCTTCCCGGTCGTCGGTACGCTCATGGTGGAGCCGACCGAATCCGAGTCAAAGGCCGAGCTGGACCGGTTCGCCGACGCGCTCCTCCAGATCCGAACGGAGATCACAGACATCGAGACGGGGTTCGTACCGATCGAGGCTTCAGCGCTGCGGAATGCTCCCCACACGGCGGCGGACCTGCTCCGCAAGGAGTGGGCACGGCCGTACACCCGCGAGCAGGGCGCGTTCCCGCTGCCGTGGGTCCGCGCCCGCAAGTATTGGCCGCCGGTCCGCCGGGTGGACAACGTCCGTGGCGATCGCAACGTCGTCTGCGAGTGCCTCCCGGTGGCGGCCTATGCGGAGGCGGCAGGGGAGACGCGGCTCCTGACCACGGCCGGCTGACGGTAACGCCGCCGCCCGCTGACCGTGGCCCTGGACACTGCGGTCGTCTGGCTCAGATGATGAAGGCGGGTCCCGTGTGGACCCAGCGGTCCAGCTGCATGGACCGGCTGTCGGCCAGCACCTTCACGTAGAACGGCTCGATCTGGAAGCCGCCGGCCAGCAGGTGGCGGACCGCCACGTCGTTCATCATCGGAACGGCAAAGTAGACCTCTTCGAGGCCCGCGGCGGCCGCTTCGTTCTCGACGTGGTCGAGGAGGGGCGGGATGTCGGATGGGTCCAGGCTGGCGATCGGGCCCGAGTTCGAGCCGTTGGCGCCGAACGCGAACCCGATCACGCTGCCATCGCGCCTGGCCAGCCAGCCCGCGCGATTTCCGAGCAGGAATCGGACATCCGCCTCGCGTCGATGACCCAGGATCGCTGCCTCGATGTCACCGACCGCGCGGACGGACTCGTCGCCCGGGGTGAGCCGCTCGAACGTGATGCCGGAATTCATCTCCAGGGCGCGCGGCCGGCGGACCATGTCCATCGACGTCGTGATGTAGTTCACGCCGAATCGGAGGTAGAGCGCGAGTGCCCGCGGGTCCTGCGTGGCCATGATGACCCGGTGCTTGCCCCGGCCTATCGGAAATGCCCGTTCCAGAAGACCTCGGCCGATGCCCCGGGCCTGCGTGCCGGGCTCAACGAAGAAGTGCGTCAGTTCAAGGGCGCCGTCGCGTTCCACCGACAACGCCCAGCCGATCACGCGGCCCACGTCGTCCTCCGCGATCCAGTTCTCCGCGGCCGTGGCGGCGAGATGCTCGATCCACGGACCCTGGCTCGCCCAGGCCGTCTCGATCGGCGGGTTCGCCGCAGTCTCGGCGTCGACCATGCCGATCCGATGCAGGTAATCGAAGAGCGAGCGCCGGAAGACGGCGAAGGCCTCGGGCGCGTCGGTCGCGGCGAAGGGGCGGTACGTGGTGACGGTGGTCGAGATCATCGGCTCCCCCGGGCACAGGAGCAGCGCGACTTGGCCGACAGGGCCGATCCCGGAGACGCGCGCCCCGAGATCGTGGGCAGGATACGACGCCCGCGCGGGTCGCTGTTGGGCGCCGGCGATGGACTTCAGATCCGGCCGGCGGACTCGCGGGCGGCCCAGTACTCGCGCCAGCCGCCGAACTCGGTGATCTCGCGGTGGCCGCCACCCTCGGCGATGGCCCGCGGAAAGAGGATCCCCGGCACGATCCGGCCGTCGGCCAGTTCCACCGGCCCTCGGTAGAGGTGAGGCGGCTCGCCGGCCTCAACCCGCTCCCAGACCTCGTCGGGGAGGTCATATAGCTCGCCGGGCACGGAGATTCCGCCCTCGGCGACCTCGAACATCCCCGGGTGGACGTCCCCGATGGAGAAGATCCGGTACTTGGCGGCCGTGAGGAACTCGCCGAGGAAGGTGGCGCCGTCGAGGTTGGCGTTGAGCTTCAGGCCACGCATGAGCGTGCCGTTGACGAAGAGCAGCGTCGACACTGGGCGTCTCCAGAGATTCGGTCGGGCTTGATGGGTCCCCCGTCTAGCGCGGCGGGCGGCCCCGTGGGAGCCGCCCGCCGCCGGATCAGAGAGCGAAACGCGCCGCTACATGGACACCTCATCCGCTATCGGCGGCGTCGAGACCGCGTCGCGAAGCTCCGCCATCGAGCCGTGCCCCTCGCGCCACGCGGCGACCCAGATCACGACCGCGGCGAGCGCGTACCCGATCCAGACCGGCTCCGCGGCCCGGATCTGGAACACGCCGTCCACGGACTGGAAGATGAGCCCGGCCGGATCGTGGATCAGGCCGACGTACGAGAGGATGGCCGCGATCACCGAGTAGACGATGGCCCGGCTGTACTCCTTGCTGATGATGAAGTAGGCGATGGCCGCCAGCACCAGGCCCGCCAGGACGGCACCGGCGCCGAGGCGCTCGAGGCCGGCGTACAGGACGCCCTGGTTGCCCAGCGCCTCGTAGGTCACGGTCGCCGCGTTGGTGCCGGCCGCGCCGAGGGCGCCGTCCACGAGGGTCTTGGCCCACTGGGCGACGTTCGGCACGAGCGCCAGAACGATCGCCGGCGCGTACTTGGCCTTGGATGTCTGGAATGCCTGGGCACCGATCACGAGACCGATGAACAGGAGGATCGGGAACAACGCAGCTCGCGGAACGACTGCGAGGAACAGGGCGATCAGGCCAAGGAGGCAGATCGCCGAGATCACGATCCCGGTCGCCAGCGAGTAGCCGATCCGGCCGCCAACGGCCTTCCAGCCGGGGTGCCCGATGTACACGGCGGGCGGGAACGGGCTGCCGAGGAACGAGCCGACGATGGCGCCGATCCCGTCCGCCAGCAGGATGTGTCGAAGGTTGTAGTTGTCGCCCGCGACGGCCGCGGATTCGACGTTGTTCATGCCCTCGGTGAAGTTGTAGACACCCAGCGGGATGGCCGTCACGAGCAGGGGCAGGACATCCGACAGGCCACTCAGGACCTCCGTGCCCGGCTTGGGCAGGTTGATACCGATCTGGGTGAACGCTGAGGAGACCTGATTGGGGTCCAGGCCCGTCCAGCCGAAGGAGAAGTAGGACAGCCAGCCGAGGACCGAGCCGACCAGGATGGCCGCAAGTCCCCCGGGGATGCCGAACGGCAAGCGGACCCCCGCCGTCCACGACAGCAGGATGATCGCCAGGGTCGCCAACGAGATCCAGGCCGCATTGAACATCTCGAATGCGGCGTTCATGGAGATGAACGCGACCGAGATTCCGGCGAGCGTCCCGAGCATCGCTGCCCGGGGCGTGTACTTGCGGATCGTGGGGCCGATGAACGCGCCGATCAACACGACCACGCCGATCAGGAAGGCCCAGGCGATGCCGGCCTGCCAGGCCTTGGTGACGTCGCCGGTCTTGCCGAGGACCGGCAACATGATCGCGAACGTCACGAAGAAGTAGTGCGGCACGCTCGGCCCATACGGCATCGCCGCAACGTCGCTGCGGCCTTCCTTCTTCGCCAGCTGGTAGGCGAGATAGGCGTAGAACAGGTTTCCCAGCGGGAGTGCGATCGCGAGCGCCGGGAGGATCCGTCCGAAGACGTCCTCCGGCGGCAGGCCGACCACATACAGCATCAGGGACGACAGGACGAGCACGTTCAGCAGGACGTTTGTCCCGAGCCCGAAGAACGCGTTCCAGTCCCCCGGCACCCACAACTTGGGCTTGGCATTCATTGAACCTTGCATTGTTTCTCCTCACCCTCCTCTGGCGGCGCGTTCAGCGCGCCGCAGCCATGCCCGACGATTCCCGACGCGCCCCCTCCAGCGCGGCGAGGAAGCGGGCTGAGTCACTGACCCAGCCGAAGATCCCTCCCTGGGCCTTCACCATTGCCAGTGCGGCCTGCTGGAACTCGGGGAAGTACGAGCCCGTGCAGTCCTCCAGGACCAGTGAATCGAAGCCGCGATCGTTCGCCTCCCTGACACTCGTCGTGACACAGACTTCCGTGGTCACCCCGGTGAAAATGAGCTTTTCGATCCCCCGCATCCGGAGGATCGTGTCCATGTCCGTCGCGTAGAACGCGCCCTTGCCGGGCTTGTCCACGACAGGCTCGCCCTCGATCGGGTAGAGCTCGTCCACGATGTCGTGGCCGTACTCGCCGCGAACGAGGAGGCGCCCCATGGCGCCCTTGTCACCGATCTGGAGGGGCGCGTTGCCGCGCTCCTTCTTGGCCCTCGGCAGGTCGGACAGGTCCGGCCGATGACCCTCGCGGGTATGGATCACTAACATGCCCGCGGCCCGACACGCGTGGAGCACCTTCTGCGCCGGGCCGACCGCCCGGAGCAGTCGGGACGTGTCATTGCCGAGCGATTCGCCGAAGCCGCCCGGGTACACGAAGTCGCGCTGGAAATCGATCATCACCAGGGCGGTCCTACCCAGGCTGAACTCGAACTCGTAGGGTTCCGCGTTGACCGTTGCCATCGATAACTCCTCCGTCATCTGCCGCTCGCCGGGTCCACGCCGCGGGCGCCGACCGGCGAATCGCGCCGCGATCGCCGTCCCATCAAGGGCCGCTCGGCAGCGCCGCATCCGGGACGACCCGGGTCCCGGTCTGCCCTTTGATCGCGCGTCCCAGGGCCGCGGGTGTCGTGATCAGGACCTCCTCTCCGCCGCGCTCCAGGAACCGGATCGCCGCTTCCACCTTGGGCCCCATGCTGCCCTTGGGGAATTCGCCGGCGGCCAGGAAGGCCGCCGCTTCCGAACTCGTCATTCGATCCACCCAACGCTCGTCCGGCTGGCGGAAGTGGACCGCCACGCGCTCCACGCCGGTGGACAGGACGAGGAGCGGGACCTCCAGGCTGGCGGCGAGGAGCGCCGATGCCCGGTCCTTGTCGATGACCGCCTCCACGCCCATGTATTGACCGGGCGCGGTTTCCACGACGGCGATCCCGCCGCCGCCGACGGCGAGGACCACGTGGCCGGCCTCCACGAGCGACCGGATCTGGGCCAGCTCCACGATCCGTTTCGGGTCCGGTGAGGCCACCACCCGGCGGTAGCCGCGTCCGCTGTCCTCGACGATCGTCCAGCCGGAGCGTGCCGCACGGGCCTCCGCCTCGTCCCTGGAGTAGAACGGGCCGATGGGCTTGGTGGGCGACTTGAACGCCGGGTCCGCCGCGTCCACGACGACGTGGGTGAGAACGCAGGCCACGCGATCCGGGAGGCCGCGAGCGCCGAGCTCGTTGAGGAGCGCCTGACCGAGGATGTGGCCGATCCCGCCCTGCGAATCCGCGACGGACATCTCAAGGCTGAGTTTCGGGACGGGTGCGTCGTCCGGAACCAGTTCCGAGCGCAGGAGGATGAACCCGACCTGGGGGCCGTTGCCGTGGGTCACGACGATGCCCCAGCCCGCGGCGACCAGGTCGGCGATGTGGCGCGCGGTCTCAGTCGCGTTCGCCCGCTGCTCGTCAATGGTCCCGCGTTGACCGTCGAGGATCAGCGCGTTGCCCCCGATGGCGATCACGGCACGATGCTCCATCAGGCCGGCACCCCCAGCGTCGCGGCGAGTTCGCGGATGCCCTCGGCGAAGCACGACAGGGGGGCCCGGGCGATCCCCGCCCCGATCTGGCCGACGCCGGCCAGGCGGTGGGCGATGCCGGTGTTGATGACCGGCGCAATTCCCGAGTCGACGACCCGCCGGGCATCGATCCCCGTCGGTGTCCCGGCGAACTCGAGCGACGGCAGGGCATAGGACGGGTTCTTCGCCAGCGTGATCCGACCCATCAGCCGGGTGAACTCGAGGGCGTCCGAGGCGGATCCGCCCACGAACCGGACGATCGCCGGTGCCGCGGCCATCGCAAAGCCGCCGATCCCGAAGGTCTCGGTGATCGCGCTGTCGCCGAGGTCAGGGTTCGCGTCCTGAGGGCCGTAGCCGGGAAAGAACAGCCCATCCGGCACGCCAACCGGCGCGGTGAACCAGCGATCCCCGGTGCCCGAGATCCGGATCCCGAAGTCCACGCCGTTGCGGGACATGGCGGTGACGACCGACGAGCCGGGGATACCGTGCGCGGCGTCCAGCGCGGACTTGCAGGCGGCCATCGAGAGGTTCAGGAAGAAGTGGTCGTTCCCGCGCAGGAAGTCGAGGACGGCGACGGCCGTGGCCGAATCCACGCTCCGGACGATCGACGGGGCGAGCGCCCTGACAAGCAGGGATGTCGCCGCCATGTTCCGGTTGTGCCCCTCGTCGCCCATCTGGAGGGCCTGCCCGGTCAGGGTCCGGAGGTCGATCGGGCCGGACGTTCGAAGAGCGACGGACAGGCTGGGCCCCAGCACGTCCCGGAACCACGCAAGCCGCTCGAGGACTGATGCGTCGTAGGCGCCGAACCGGAGGACCTTGCCGAGGCCCTCGTTGAGGGTCGCGTACGCCCGTGTCCCGCCGGCCGCGTTGTCCACGACGACGACCGGCATGGACGGGCTGACGATGCCGGCCATCGGCCCGACAGCGCCGCGATGGTGGCACGGCGCGAACTCGATGGCCCCGGACGCCGCGAGCGTCTCGGCCGCCGCCGGGTCCGCCGCCCAGCCTTCGAACAGGATCGCGCCCACGATCGCTCCGCGGACCGGACCGCACATCCGATCCCACGCGATCGGCGGGCCTGCGTGGAGCAGCTGGCGCTCACCGAGGCCGAGCGCGTCGCGTGCCGGACGGACATCCGTGAGGAGGGGTTGCGCCGCGAGGAGCCGCTCCACTGCAATCGCGTTGGCCGCCGCGACCGTCCGCCCGATGGGATCGCGGTCGTCGTCCTCCAGTCGGGCGAGGGCCAGGCCGGTCGCACGGTCACCCTCGGCGGGTGGGCGCCAGTCGAGCGCGGCGACCCTGGCCCCGTGCGCCTCGGGCGCCTCGACGAACATCGCCAGCCCCACGTTGATGATTCGGAGCTCGGGGCGGAGGAGGCGCGAGGCCATCGCCGCGTCTAAGGCCATCACATGACCCCGCCAATCGGTCCGTGGGATGCACCTGCCCGAAGGGCTCCGCCGGACCTGCCGGCGACCGGGCGCCCGGTGTCAGCGGATCGGCCGGGCGCCGGCGCGGCCTGGATGATCGCGGCGGCGATGGCCGCAGCCTGCGCGTTGCTCGGCGCGAGCAGCACGCCGGCCGAGGCGAGTCGGGCCTCCTGGGCGGTCCGGCCCTGGCTGTCGGCGTCGGTCCCGCACACGGACGCGACGAACGTGAGCGAACGGCCGGCGCGCGACGCCACCAAACGGGCCTCCTCGATCGCCGGAACGAGTGCGCCGGCGGGATCCGGGTGCGCGCCGTAGCCGATGACGACGTCGAGGAGGACGATCGCGGTGGACGGATCCCCGGCGACTTCCACGATCCGCTCGTTGCGCAGCCGCGGGTCGATCATCGGGTGCGGCCGGCCGACCGTGTACTCGTCGTCACCGAGATCGATGACCTCGTGATCCCGTGCCGCGGCCGCCCCGAGGGTGGCCTTGAGCACGAGCTTGGCCTCGCCTGCGAGCGATCCCCCCGCATACAGGCCGCGGATCCGCGACTGGCCGGGCTTCAGGAGCGCGGCCGCCGCGGTGGTTGCGTCGGAACGAGCCACGGTCGAACTCGGGGTCGGGAGCTGCTCGCCACGGGAGAGCGCAACGGCCGCCGCCGCCGCCGCCTCGAAAGTGGCCGCGGGCACCAACCCGTGCTGGCGGACGCTCTCCGGCTCACCGCCCAGGAAATTGACGACGACCGGAGTCGCGATGGCGCCGGCAGCCCCCAGCACGCGCCGGGCGACCTCGTCGGCCGGCGGCTTGGATACCAGGACGATCACCCGGGTCCCCGGATCCGCCTCGAGCCGCCGGAGCGCGGCGAGCATCATCAGCCCACCCACGCGCGCGTCGAGGTCCCGGCCACCCACGCCGACCGTCTGGGAGACGCCGGCCCCCGCCCGGTCGATCAGCGAGCTGACTTGCTGGAGCCCCGTCCCCGACGCGCCGATGAGCCCGATGTCACCGCGCCGGACTGCATTGGCGAAGCCGAGCGGGACGCCGTCGAGGATGGCCGTGCCGCAGTCCGGGCCCATCAGCAGGAGCCCGCGCTCGACGGCCAGCGTCTTGAGCTCGATCTCGTCCTCGATCGGGACGTTGTCGCTGAAGAGGAAGACGTTGATGCCGCGCTTGAGCGCCTTGAGGGCTTCGGCCGTGGCGTAGCCGCCGGGCGTCGAGATAAGGGCCAGGTCCGCGCCCCCGAGGCCGGCGGCGCCCTCGGCGATCGTCCGCCACTGGGTCCGTGTCGTCGCGGCGGCTCCGGCCCCGTCGCCGGCCCCGGCGAGACGCGCTGCCGCGCGGTCCAGTGCCGCCATCGCGGCATCCGGATCGTCGGAGGCCAGGGCAACCACCAGGTCGTTCGGGCCGGCGCCGGCGACGGCGTCGACGAACAGGCCGGCTTCGGTGAGGACCTCACAGTTCGCCTTCGTCGCCATGACCAGGCCCGCGCGTGTCACCCCCGCCATGCCTTCGAGCTCGGCGGCGATGCGCATCAGCTCGACGGAATCGCGGTAGCTGTTCCGAAATACCCGGGCGTGAACCGTCACGCCGCCACTCCGACAGGTCGAGCCATGGCGGGCTGCGCCGTCAGGGCATCCAGCCCGAGCAGCACACCGAACAGTGTGTCTGCACCCGACGTGGCGCCCCGACCGACCACCCGATCGATAGCCGACCCGACGCTTCGGCCATCCTCGCCGAGCAGTGCGGCGAGGAGGTCATGTAGGTCGCCGCTGAACTCGCCGCGCGCGGCGTGGCGCAGGTACGCAGCCGCGACGAGCGTCGTCCGCGCCTCGAGGGCAGGGCCCACGCCCGCGAGGAGTCGAGTCTCGCGGCTTCCGAGGGCGGCTGCTGCCGCAGCGACCCCGACGAGCGCATCGTCTCCGGAAGGCGTCAGGCCCGGGCCGAGCCCGATGAGTGATCCGGCCGCCTCCTCGACGGAGGCTGGGTCACCGTTGCGCAGGGCCGCCGCCAGCCGTTCGAGTCGCGGTGCCGCAATGCGGGCGGCCGCACCTGGGGTGGACCCCGAGACGAGGAGCGCGCCGAGGCCCGTCTGCGCGCCGGACCTGCGCGAGATCGCAGCGGCAGCCGCGGCGCGGACGGACCCGGATCGGCCGCCCCACCTACGAACCGAGAGCTCGACGCTACGCGCCTCGATCCGGGGGGACCAGGCAGCCGCGGCGTCGAGGTCGAAGAGGACGCCAAGCCTCGGGGCCTCGACCACGCCCCGGGTGACCCACAGCACGTCGCCGGACCGGAAGCCGGCAGCCAGGAAGTCGAACGGCTCGGCGAGCATGATGCCGTTGGGCAGGGGACCGACGGCTGCGTCCGCCAGCGTCAGGAGCCCGATCGACGACCGTGCGTTCAAGGCCGCGCGGTACACGCCGACGACGCTGCAACGACCAGCGTCATCGAGGCGGGCGCGGATCACATCGCTCGCGAATCGTAGGCCCGGTTGTGGTCCCAGTCACTAGCCGATGTCGACATTGACGCGGGCTATGGCTGTGGAGTATCAATAGGTCTGATGGCCGCAACGATCGCTCAAGGCCCGGTCTCCATCCGCATGGCCGACGTCCTTCGCCTCCCGATCCTGCAGGGAGCAAAGGTGGTCGGCGGCGCGAAAGGGCTGAATCGACCGGTCCGCTCGGTCAACGTCATGGAAGTCCCGGACATCGCGCACTGGGTCAAGCCGGACGAACTGCTCCTGACGACCGCGTACCCGCTCCGTGACGATCCCGCGGCGCTCGACGCGCTCGTTCCCCAGCTCGTCGAACTTGGCCTCGCCGGAATGGCCCTCAAGCCCACGCGCTACATCGAGGCGACGCCTGCCGCGATGATCGAGGCGGCCGATCGGCTCAAGTTTCCACTTATCGAGCTGCCCGAGGACGCCTCGTTCAACGAGATCATCAACGCGGTCCTGACGGAGATCCTGGCGACCCAGACCGTCCGCCTCCAACGGTCGGCGGCGATCCACGACCGGTTCACGGCCATCGTCCTGTCCGGTGGCGGGCTCCGCCAGATCGCCGAAGCACTCGGAGAGCTGATCGGCCGGTCCGTGGCCATCGTTGATGCGACGGGTACCGTCCAGTGGCGCACCGCATCCGACATGGAACCGTCCGATGGCATGAAGGTCCAGCCGATCCAGGTCGGGTCTGAGCGCTACGGGGCGATCCTGGTGAAGGGCGGCCCGGAGCCCCTGGCCCCGGAGCAGCTGGAGGCCGTTGAGCACGCCGCGACGGTTGCCGCGCTCCGCCAGGTCCAGGCGCGCGCCGTGGCGGAAGCGGACCGCCGGTTCCAGGCGGTCTGTCTGGAGGAGCTGGTCACCGGGCATGTCACGGACCGGAGCGTGCTGGTTGAGCGCGCCGCCGCCTTCGCTTGGGACCTGTCCACGCCGCGGGCGGTGCTGCTCGCCGAGGTTTCGGCCGTGGCCGGCCGGCCGGTCGCCGCGCTCGCGGGGACCGCCGAGGAAGGGGAGCTTCGTTTCCGCCTCGCAGAGGTCGCGCGACACAGCCTCGGGCCGTCGGCCATCACCTGGGAGCGCAGCCGGCAGATCGGATCACTCGTGGCCGTGTCGAGCGCCGACGCTGCTGCCCTCCGCGAGGCGGGTGCGGCGTTCCAGGCCGAAGCCGCGCGCCGCGTGCCGGGTGGCGTGATCAGCGTCGGCATCGGTCGCGCCGTCGACGATCCGCTCCGGCTCCATGAATCATTCGACGAGGCGCGCCGGGCCCTCGCGATCGGCCGCTGGAGTCGCGGCGACGGCGGCTTGATGCTGTTTGCGGACCTGGGCGTGGATCGGCTGCTGGCGGCCGTGCCCGAGTCCGAGGTGGAGGCATACTGCGCCGCGGTCCTCGGCCCGCTCGAGGCGTACGACCGGGCCCACGGGACGGCCCTGGTCGAGACCCTCGACAGGTTCCTGGCCAGCCGGAACAGTGCCCTCGCCGCGCGCGAGCTGTTTGTGCACTACAACACCCTCAAGAATCGCCTCGCCAAGATCGAGGAGATCCAGGGTCCATTCCTCGACGATCCCGAGCGCTGCCTCAGCCTGTCACTCGCCCTCCACCTGCGGCGCCTGCCGCTGCACTGAGTCCCGGCGGGTCGTGCGTCAGCCGATGAGGCCGACCTGGAGGGCGATGTCCAACCACATCCGGACGGCGACCACGAGGATGACGAATCCGAGGACGAGGCCCAGCCGGTAGGGCGTCACGCGCCGCGAGACGACCGCCCCGACGCGTCCGCCGGGCAGCGCCCCGATGACGAGGGCCGCCGCCAGGAGCCAGTCCACCTGGTTAGTCAGGGCCTTGCCGAGCAGCCCGGCCCCCGACGAGATCGCCACGATGCCGACGGACGAGCCGACCACGTAGCGCATCGGGATTCGCAGGACGTGGAGCAGGACCGGGGCCAGGAAAAACGCGCCGCCGGCGCCGATGAAGCCGGCCAGCAGTCCCACGACGATCCCGATGGCGACGGCCAGACGACGATCGAAGGCCGGCGGACCGTCCGTATGAGCGGGCGCGCGGTTGCGCAGCCCCAGCATGAGGACGGCGGCGAACACCGCGAGGCTTGCAAAGACCGCCTCGAGCACGATCGGGGCGAAGTAGGCGGAGCCAAGGGCGCCCACGAACGAGGCCCCGATCATCGTTGGTCCGAGCACAGAGACGAGGCGCCGGTCCACGTGGCCGCCGCCGCGGTGGCCGGACGCCGCCGAGAGGGCCGCGGCGGTGACCTGGACGATTGTGATCCCGGCGATCGTCTTGATCCCGAGCTCCTCCATGCCCACCAGCGGCGGCACGTACAGGAGCAGGGGGATGAGGATCACCGCCCCGCCGACGCCAACCAGCCCGGACAGGAAAGCCGCGCCGAACCCGAGGCCGACGAGGAGCGTCACAAGCGCATTGCCGTTGGCGGTGGCCACGGTCGCCATCACGAGGATCAGCCACGCCGCGACCGCGACCGTCCGGAGCGGGGTGAGGCGCAGCCGGCCGATGGACCAGGTCACGCGCCGGTCTGGAAGAGCCGGACCACGAGGATCAGCTGGACGGTCGCCGCGATCGCGAGGATGCGCACGATCCGACCCGGATCGGCTCGCCCCCGGGCGATCCCCCAGGCGCCGGGCAGGACCACCACGGAGAGGATCCCGTACACCACGTGAAGCGGGTCGTTCGGCGGGGTATCCGTGAGGGCCATGACCACGCCGGCGAGACCCGTCACGACCAGGAGGACCACGGCCCACACGAACCCGCCGACGAGGACCGGCTTGAGCGACCGCCGGGTCAGGGCGAGCGCTGCCGCCCAGCCCGCGACGAGGAGGGCGACGACGAGGGTGATCTGCGCCGCGAGGCCGTGCAGTTCGGCCATCGGACGCTCAGGCCTCGCGGGTGAGGTCGAGCTCCGCCCAGTCGCGGCCTTCGGCCAGCTCCGGCATGTCGCAATCGCGGATGCAGTCGAGGATCCGGTGGACCTTGGGCTCCGTGATCCGGTAGTAGACCCTTGGCCCGTCACGCCGAAAGCCCACGACACCCTCGGCGCGAAGGCTCGCGAGATGCTGGCTGACGAGGGCCTGCGACGCCCCGCTCGCGGCAACGAGATCCGTCACGTTGCGTTCGCCGGCCTCGAGCGCCTCGAGGAGGCGCAGTCGGAGCGGATGGCCCAGGACCCGGATCACGCGGGCGGCGCGCTCCATGACCATGGGTGCCACCGTCGGCTTGGCCGCGCCGTCCGGCACGCCGTGCGGAACGCCGTGTGGCCGGGCGAGGGCGGTGGCCTCCAGGGTTCGGGTCGCGGGGCGAACACGCTGGTTGGAGCGGAGTTCAGTGGCCATGGCGGTGCCTATTGTCGCCTCCTGTGCAAGGGGTTCATCGATCGGCCTCGGCGGATGCCGGCGGCGGGCTGCTCCGATACGCTTCCGCCGTCGGGCGGAGTGGTCGAAGGAGCCATTCAGGGCGGCGGAGTCCGCCCGGTCCCGGTGCCGGACGCGAGAGCGCGAGCCATTCGCGATAGATCTCGCGGGACTTCCCGGTATCGACGGCGATGTCGCCCTCGCGGTCGTCCACGAAGGCCGGGCGGACCGTGACCTTCTGGTGCCAGGCGTG
>JACVXW010000060.1 GCA_015661135.1 Chloroflexota bacterium | reverse complement strand
TCCACGATCACGCGGGAGCAGGCCGTGCAGCGCTGGCCCGTGGTCCCGAACGCGGACCACAGGATTCCGTCCGTCGCGAGATCGAGGTCGGCGTCCCTGAGTACCACGACGCCGTTCTTGCCGCCGAGCTCGAGGGAGAGCCGCTTGAGGCGGCGCCCGGCCCGCTCGGCGATCCGCTTGCCGGTGGCCGACGAGCCCGTGAACGAGATCACCGGGACGTCCGGGGAGTCCACGATCGCATCGCCGACCGCTGCCCCGGGGCCGGTCACGAGGTTGACGGTCCCGGGCGGGAATCCGGCCTCAGCCATAGTGGGGCGTGTCGCTCGACGGCTTGAAGACGATGGTGTTGCCGGTCACGAGCGCCGGCATCATCTTCCAGCACGGGATCGCGATCGGGAAGTTCCAGGGGGTGATGATCCCGGCCACGCCGATCGGCTGGCGGATGCTCATCGCCCACTTGTCCGGCAGCTCCGAGGGCACCGTGTCGCCGAACATCCGGCGGCCCTCGCCCGCCATCAGGTAGGCGATGTCGATGCCTTCCTGGACGTCGCCCCGGGCCTCGGTGAGCACCTTGCCCATCTCGCGGGTCATGGCTCGGGCGAGCCGCTCCTTGTGGCGCGCCATGAGCTCTGCAAACGCGTACATGATCTCGCCCCGCTTCGGGGCCGGAGTTGCGCGCCAGGCCGGGAACGCCATTTCGGCCGCCTTGATCGCCATGCCGGCGTCCGCGGGGGTGCCCGCCTGGAACCGCCCGATGACATCGCGCTGGTCGGCGGGGTTGCCGCTCTCGAACGTCTCGCCGCTGACGCCGGGGACCCATACGCCGGCGATGAAGAGGCGGAACGTGGGCGGAACGACGGCCGGGGACGGGGCGGCCCGGGGGTCGGCGGTCTCGGTCATCGGACATGGCTCCTGGGGTCGGTGGTCACTCGGAGATCGTGGGCCGGTTGGGGCGGGGAGAAGTTCCGGCGCGCAGACGGCTGGAGGATCCCACATCCGGCGTCGATCATCGTCACGTCCAGTGAACCCCGGCGACCGGACCGAGGCAACCGGGGTCGGGCTCAGGCACGCGGTGCGGCAATGCACCGCAGATTCATGACACGTCCGGGCGGGCCGCGAGATCGTTTGGGGCGTCACACCGAGTCCGGAACTGCTCGGGACATCTTGAAACTTCTTGGAGTCGGATATCCTCAAGAGATCAGGGGATCATCGGTGCTCGCACGCGTCCGGCCCCAATTGAACCTGTCGGAGGTACAGAATGAAACGGATCCTGATCCTGGCGACGGCTGCCATTCTCGCGGTCGGGGCGATCGGCACGGCATCCGCGAACGGCGATGATTCCGACCGGAAGTCCGTCAAGGCGACGCTCGGCGGGTTTGCCGAGGTCCCCTCGATCTCGACAGCCGGCAAGGGCAAGCTGCGGATTACGATCGACTCCACGAACACGACGATCAGCTACGAACTGACCTATTCGGACCTCAGCGGGGCAGCGACTGGGGCACATCTCCACCTTGGCCAGGCAGGGACTTCCGGCGGCATCATTGCCGACCTCTGCGGCGGATCGAAGCCCGCGTGCCCGGCCACCGCCGCTGGCACGGTCTCCGGCACCATTGTGGCTGCCAATGTCCTCGGGCCGGTCGCCCAGGGCATCGCCGGACCCGCCGACTGGGCCGAAGTGCTCCGGGCGATCCGGGCCGGCGCCGTCTATTCCAACGTCCACTCGGCGCTGTACGGGGGCGGCGAGATTCGCGGCCAGCTCCGTGGCGGGAGCGGCTGGCACTGACCCATCCTCGCCGCGCCATCGGGCGCGGGTAATGCTCACGAGCCCCGGGATTGGCGCTGCGAGGCGCCGGCCCGGGGCTCGTTCGTTGTTCCGCAGTCTCCTTCGTTGTTCCGCAGTTGTTGATCAGACCCGTTCGAACGCCATCGCGACCGAGCCGCCGCCGCCGAGGCAGAGCGTCGCGAGTCCGTAGCGGCCCTTGCGGCGGCGGAGCTCGTGGAGGAGCGTTGCCACGATCCGGGCCCCGCTCGCCCCGATGGGGTGGCCGAGGGCGATCGCGCCGCCATTCACGTTGACCTTTGACCAGTCGAAGCCGAGCGCGCGGCCGTCGGCGAGGGTCTGGGCAGCGAAGGCCTCGTTGATCTCGATGAGATCAAAGTCGCCGATCGCCATCCCGGTCCTGTCGAGGAGCTTGCGAACGCCCTCGATCGGGGCGAGGAAGAGCCACTTCGGGGCGACCTCCGCCTGGGCGTAGCCGACGATCCGGGCGAGGGGCGTGAGGCTCAGCCGCTCGACGGCGCGCTCGCTGGCGACGACGGTCGCGGCTGCGCCGTCCGTGATACCCGGTGCATTGCCGGCAGTGACGGTGCCGACCTCCGCGCCGCCACGGTCGTCGCCGTCCGGCAGGGCGAAGGCGGGCTTCAGGCGAGCCAGCGCCTCGGCCGTGGAGTCGCGGCGCGGTCCCTCGTCCGTGTCGACCGCCGTCTCCCGGCCCTTCGCGTCGCGGATCGTGACCGGCGCCATCTCGGCGGCGAACCGGCCGCTGTCGATCGCCTCGATCGCCCGTCGGTGGCTCTCGAGCGCGAATGCATCCTGGTCCTCGCGGCTGACCTGCTCGGAGATCGCGACGCGCTCCGCATGCGTGCCCATGTGGCAGTTCTCGATAGCGCACCACAGGCCATCGTGGACGGTGGCGTCGATGAGCGCGGCATCCCCGAGCCGAAGGCCGAACCGCGCACCCGGCACGAGGTACGGGGCGAGATTCATGCTCTCCATCCCGCCGGCGACCGCGACCTCGGCATCGCCGGCCCGGATCTCCGCCGCGGCCAGCATGATCGCCTTCAGACCTGAGCCGCAGACCCGGTTGATCGTCGTGGCCGACGTGGTCTCGGCGAGGCCGCCGAGGAGCGCCGCCTGGCGCGCGGGCGCCTGGCCGGCACCGGCCTGGAGGACCTGGCCCATCAGGACCTCGTCGATCGGCGTGCCGTCGGGCAGCCGGGCGCGCTCGACGGCCGCGCGGATGGCGACCCCGCCCAGCTCGACCGCGGGCACCGAGGAGAGCGCGCCTCCGAACTTGCCGATCGGCGTCCGGACGGCAGAGACGATGTAGACGTGGCCGTTGGGGGCGGCCGGAGGCGTGCTCGTCACGCCGCCGATGCTACACGGACAGGCGCCGCCTCACGCCAGGAGCGCCGCCACGATCGCGTCGACGTGGGCCTTTTCCGGCACCACGATCATCGAGGTGACCATCCCGAACATCCCCGACATCCCCTCCACGTGGGACAGGACGTGGCAGTGGAACGCCCAGATGCCGGGCCGATCCACGGTGATGAGCGCGTCGTAACGCTCACCCGGGTTGACGCCGAGCGTGTCGCACTCGAACGCGGCGCTCCCGAGCGGCCGCCCGTCGCGGGCAACGATCCGCATCGCGTACCCGTGACTGTGCCACGGATGCATCATCACGCCCTCGTTCATGAACCGGATCCGGATGGTCTCGCCGACCGCGGCGAGGACCGGCACGACGGCCGGGAACCCGTGGCCGTTGATCGTGAAGCCGCCGAGGGCGTCGTTGGAGATCCAGATGTACTCGCGGTCCGCCTTGAACGGATCGTCCGCCGGCTCCACGATGAACGCACCGAGGAGGCCGCGACCCACCTGGTCCGTCGCGTTGTGGTGGGAGTGGTACATCAACGACCCGGCATTCCGGGCGGTGAACTCGTAGGTGTACGTCCCGCCCGGCACGATCGGCAGCTGGGTCACGAACGGGACCCCGTCCTGGAAGAAGTCGTCGAAGTCCACTCCGTGGAAGTGGACACCGGTCGTCTCGTCCAGGTTGTTGGTGAAGATCGCCCGGACCTTGTCGCCCTGCCTGACCCGGATCGTGGGGCCCGGCCACTGCCCGTTGTAGCCGAGGCCGTCGATCGGGTCCTTCAGCTCGTCGATGTTGACCTTGATCTTGTCGATCGTGAGCCGGAACACCTTGACATCGCCGTCCAGCTCGGGCGTGAGCGGCGTGAGGGCGTCGTTGAGGAAGAGCTGCGGGACCTGGACGAAGGCGGGCTTGGCGGACAGCTCGGGGTAGTTGTCGGCCGCTCCGAGAATGTCCGCGAGCTTGGCGAACGCCGCGTCGCCGTAGATGCCCTTGAGCGCCGGGGCGAGGTTGCCGACGTACCGCCGGACCACGTTGCGGGCGTCGATGTCGTGCGAGCTGAAGCCGGGCGGGAGGCTGCCGGATGGGGCCGCCGTGGCGCTCGCAACGGCCGACGGGGCTGGGCCTGTCGGGACGGGCGATCCGAGGGCACCCGTGGCCAGCGGGCCCAGCGTCCAACCGGGCGTCGGCGCCGTCGGCGCGCAGGCCGCGAGGGTGGCGGCCATCAGGCCGCCGCCGGTGAGGGCGGCACCTCGCAGGAAGCCGCGCCGGGTGAGGTCGGATGGGATGAGCGGGCTCGTCGGGCTCGTGACGGTGGCGGCCTCATCGGTCGCCGTGGAGCGAGGGCCTGCCTCAGCGATCTCGTTCATGGGAATCTGAACCTCCGCGAGAGCATTGAAGGGTACGCTGGCTCAAGCAGCCACATTCCTTTCCGGGGACCTTAGCCGAAGTGGGATGCTGGACTGAGGGACGAACGGCCCGTCGATCGGGGCCGACCAGCCCCTTCGCACCCAGGATGGGCGGGAAACTCGTCAGGTCCGGGCGCGATCAAGTACCCCGGCGGCAACGATCATCCGGTGGACCTGGTTCGTGCCCTCGTAGATCTGGGCGCCCTTGGCATCCCGCATGAGCCGCTCGATGCCGGTCTCGCGAGAGTACCCGCTCCCCCCGAACAGCTGGACGGCGTCCGTCGCGACTTTCATCGCGGCGTCGGAAGCGGTCCACTTCGCGAGCGAGGACAGTTCCCCGATCGGTTCGCCGCGGTCCCTGGCCCTTGCCGCCTCGTGCGTGAGCGCCCGCGCCGCGGCCACCTCGCGCGCCATCTCGGCCAGCATGAACCGAAGCCCCTGGAGCTCGGCCAGCGGCGCGCCGAAGGCCATCCGCTGGTGCAGGTAGGCGGCGCTCTGCTCGAGCGCGGAACGCGCGACTCCGACGCACGCTGCCGCGATCGAGATCCTGCCCTCCGCGAGCGCCGAGAGGGCGATCCGGTAGCCATCCCCCTCCGGCCCAAGTCGACGCGACGCCGGTACCAGGGCCCCGTCAAAGATCAGCTCGGCCGCCGGGCAGGCCCGGATGCCCATCTTCTTCTCGTGCGCCCCGAACCGGAAGCCCGGCGTGCCCTTCTCGACCAGGAACGCGGTGATGCCCTTGGCGCCCTTCGATGGGTCCATCGTCGCGAAGACGAGGTAGCGATCCGCCTCGGGAGCGTTGGAGATCCAGCTCTTTGTCCCGTGGAGTCGGTAGCCGTCATCCACCCGCTCCGCACGGGTTCGAAGCGCGGCGGCGTCGGAGCCGGCGTGCGGCTCGGTCAGGCAGAACGCGCCGAGGGCCTCGCCGGCCAGCATCGGCGGTAGCCAATCGGCGTGCTGCTCGGCCGTCCCGAACGTCACGACCGGGTACTGGCTCAGGATGTGGACAGACAGGGTGATCGCGGATGCCATGTCCGCTGCGCCAAGTTCCTCCATGACGAGTGTCCACCCGAGATAGCTGAAACCGGCACCGCCGACGGACTCGGGGAGCGGCGCCGCCGTCAGTCCCAGCGCCCCCATCCTGGCGAAGATCGAGCGATCGAAGCTTTCCTCCTCGTCGCGCTGGGCGGCGGTCGGCGCGACCTCGCGCTCGGCGAACTCGCGGGCGGTGTCGCGGAGCAGTCGCTCCTCGGTGGTCAGCCCGCCGGCAGCGGCCGCGGCGCCCGGGCCGGCCGGATCGGAGATCGCGGCCACGGCGTCAGCCTCGCGGGTAGGAGTGGAAGCCGCGGCCGGTCTTCTGGCCGAGGTGGCCGGCGGCAACCAGGTCCACGAGCACCCTGGGCGGGCGGAAGTGCTCGCCACCGATGCCGTCATGCAGGACGTTCATGACGTTCAGGCAGACATCGAGGCCGATGAAGTCGGCCAGCTCCAGCGGGCCCATCGGGTGATTGAGCCCGACCCTGGCGCCCGTGTCGATGTCGTCGGCCGTGCCGGTCCCCTCCTCCAGCGCCCGCATCGCCTCGGCGAGGAGCGGCATGAGGACCCGGTTGACGATGAACCCCGGCCGGTCCGCGGAGACGATCAGCTGCTTGCCCAGCGCGTCAGTCAGCGCCCGGATGGCCGCCTCGGTCGCATCCGTGGTGGCGGCGCCGCGGATCAGCTCAACGAGGGGCATGACCGGCACCGGGCTGAAGAAGTGCATCCCGACGAAGCGCTCCCGCCGGGCGAGCGAGACGACCGACGCCAGGCTGTCGATCGAGATCGAGCTGGTGTTCGAGGCAAAGATCGCCGCCGCCGACGCAATCCCGTCGAGCTCGCGCCAGAGTGCCTGCTTGACCAGCAGATCCTCGAACACGGCCTCGACGACGACGTCGGCGTTGGCAGCAGTCACGATGTCCGAGGTCGTGCTCACGCGAGCGAGGGTCTCGTCCCGGGCCTCCTGGTCCAGCATGCCCTTCGCGACGGCCCGGTCCAGATTGGCCGCGATCCGCGCCTTGCCCGCCTCCGCCCGAGCGAGGTCGGGCTCGTAGAGCGTGACCTGCTTGCCGATCGCCGCGCAGACCTGGCCGATGCCATGGCCCATGAGCCCGGCCCCGGCGACGAAGACCCGATCGATCGGCATGGGTGGAGTCTAGCGGCG
>JACVXW010000009.1 GCA_015661135.1 Chloroflexota bacterium | reverse complement strand
CCGTAGCCGAAGATCCGCCCGAACAGGTTCTGCTCGAGGACCGCGTCGTTGATCTTCTCAAGCGAGCTGTCCGCCGAGCGCTTGTTGATGATCCCCTCGACCTTGAGAACCCGTCGGTTGGTGACGATGTAGTCCTGCGCCGACCAGCTCCAGTAGACCTTGCCGAGCAACAGCAGCGACACGACGAGGACGATGAGGACGCCGACACCCATGGCATCCCGGATACCGCCGGGCTCTATCCCTGAGGTCAGGATCAGGAGCACGACGCTCGCGAGGAATAGGGCCCACGGAACCCGCCCGTCGATGATCGTGGCGAGCCAGTGTTGCCGGGTGCGGAGCGCGATGCGCTCGCCGTCGGCGAGCAGGGTGTCGGCGTAACGCGGCACGGCGGTCGTCTCCTCAGGCGCGGGGGTGGGAGCGGGCGTAGACCTCGCGAATGCGCTCGCCCGTCAGGTGCGTGTACAGCTGCGTGGTGCTGATACTCGCATGCCCGAGCAACTCCTGGACGATCCGGAGGTCCGCCCCGCCCTCCAGCAGGTGCGTGGCGAACGAGTGGCGAAGGGTGTGCGGACTGACTCGGTCGGTGAGGCCGGCCGCGGCTGCCGCTCGCTTGACGGCCACCCAGCCCTGCTGCCTCGCCAGCCGCCGGCCACGCTCTCCGAGGAAGAGCGGCCCGCCTTTCACGGGGGCCACGTGACCGAGCGCGAGCAGGCGGGCGCGCGGCCCGTCGATCCAGGGCCGCAACACCCCGAGGGCAACATCGCCGACGGGCACGAGGCGCTCCTTGTCGCCCTTGCCGATGACACGGACGAACGCCGATTCCAGCGACAGGTCCTCGCGATCCAGCCCGAGAGCCTCCGAGACTCGAAGCCCGGCCGCGTACAGGAGCTCGAGGAGCGCGCGATCGCGCAGACGCGTGGGGTCGTCATCGGCCTCACCGCCGGCGGCCTCCAGGAGGCGCTCCACCTCGGCCACGGTCAGGGTTTCCGGCAGGAGCCGGGGCGATCGCGGGAGGTCAAGGTGGGCGGCAACGTCCACGCCGATCAGGTCCTCGCCGAAGGCGAACCGGTAGAACCCGCGGATCGCCGCGGCGCGGCGGCGCAGACTGGTAGGGGCAAGCCCTGGATCCTGCGGCCGGCCGCGTTTCGTGCGCGCTGCCAGGTACCGGATCGCCGCATCCGGCCCGCGCGCCCAGTCGCGGGTCGTGCCCCGGGCGGCCGCGAAATCGGTGAGATCGGCGCGGTAGGCGAGGACAGTCGCAGACGCCACTCCACGCTCCACGCGCAGGAAGGTGAGGTAGTCGTCGATCGCGCGATCGATGTCGGCGGGCATCGACTACTCCGCCCGGCTGCGGACCAGCCGGCCTGTCACGACGGTAGGAGCTCCACCTTCTTGCGGACGAGGTCCCAGAACGGCAACGAGCCCGTGGGCTGGACGAGCCGGATCGGTCGCTCGATCGATCGAACTTCCACCACGTCACCGACCGCGATCGGGACGTCCTCGCGCCCGTCGATCGAGACGAGGGCCTCATGGGCATCGGTGACACGGCACCGGATCACGACGGAGGCCTCCACGACGACGGACCGGATCGTGGTCAGGTAGCCGGCGATCGGGGTGACGACGAGGTTCCGGGCATGTGGGTCCAGGATGGGGCCGCCGGCCGAGAAGGAGTAACCGGTGGAACCCGTGGGGCTGGCCACGATGAGGCCGTCGGCGATGAACGTCGCCAGGTGGCTGGCGTCGATGGAAACGTCCAGCCGGACCACGCGGGCGAGCGATCCCCGGGCGATGACGACGTCGTTGAGGGCCACATGGCGTTCCGGGGCGTCAGGTCGGCCGCCACGCAGGATCCGGCCTTCCAGGGCCATTCGATGCTCCAGGCTGAACGCCCCGGCCTGCAGCTGATCGAGAGTCCGGACGAGGTCGCCCGCCTCAACCTTTGACAGGAAGCCCACCTTGCCCACGTTGATGCCGAGCAGGGGGACGTCCACGTCGGCCACCGCCCGCGCCGCACGCAGGAACGTGCCGTCCCCGCCCAGGACGATCAGGACGTCGGTGCCCGGCAGTTCCCGGCGAAGTGTGTCCAGGTCTGCTGCCGCCGCGGCCCAGTGGTCGAGACCGCGCATCGCCGCCCAACCCGTGGCGCGCTCGCGCAGATCCACTGCCGCATCAATGGTCGGGTTGTAGGCGAAGCCGATCCGACGGAGGGGGTTCACGGCAGCTCAGTGCCTGGGGGTGCCACGGCGGCCGCGATTCGCTCCGCCGCGATCCCCGCGCTGGAGACCGTCGCGCCCACAACCAGGTGGAGGAGGAACTCACGGTTGCCTTCCGGTCCGAGGATGGGAGACGCGATCACGTCGCGCGTGGTCATGCCGGCCATGGCGGCAGTCTCGACGACGCGCTCAATAGCCGAGCGGTGCACCGCAGGATCCCGCACCACGCCGCCGTGGACCTCGGCCCGGCCCGCCTCGAACTGGGGCTTGACGAGGGCCACGATGTCGCCACCGCCTTCGCCGAAGGCCATGGCGACCGGGCCCAGGACGAGGCGCAGGGAGATGAACGAGACATCCATCGTCGCGAGCGTGACCGACTTAGGAAGCGTGGTTCCGGTGATCGTCCGGGCATTGACGCGCTCCATCGAGACAACCCTCGGCTCGTTCCGGAGTTTCTCCGCGAGCTGGCCGCGGCCCACGTCGAGCGCGTAGACGCGCGCGGCGCCGCGCTGGAGGAGCACGTCCGTGAACCCTCCGGTGGACGCGCCGACGTCCAGACAGGTTCGCCCGGCTGGATCGATGCCGAACGCGTCGAGTGCGGCAGCCAGCTTGTGCCCGCCGCGGCTCACATACGGATTGCGCTGCACGACCTCGATCACCAGGTCGGCGGCCACGAGGTCGCCGGCCTTGCGGTCCACTCGAGCCGCGTCTCCAGAGCCGGTTCGAACCTTCCCGCCGAGGATGAGCGCCTGGGCACTCGACCGTGTTGAAGCAAGGCCACGTTCCACGACGAGTTGATCCAACCGCTGGCGAACGAGCCGCGGTTGGCGAGGCTGGCGAGGCTGGCGAGGCTGGCCCACGGCGGTCCCGGTCACGGGACTATCGTGGCACAGCCGGCCGGTATCGACCGCGCCGTCGGCGGATTGGAACTCCTGCGGCCGCCTGTTTGCCACGGGGCTCCTGCCTCCTCGCTTCGGCCGTGATCGTCGGCAATCCTGGGAGGCTCGGATCCGTGTCCCGCCGTCGAGCGACCGCGCCGGCACGCGACGAAGTTCAAGAAGCCAAGCCGGGGAGTCGCGGAACATTGCGGATCCTTCGGCTCGCGCCGATGGCAGTGCCAAGTCTCGTCTTGTGATGCAGCTTCTCGTGACTGGCAGTGTGCCCGGAGTGGGCCTGCGCGCGGGTCGGAGAAGAGACAGTCCGGTACCTGTGAGCCGGCTGGTAAGCCGCAGCTAACCGGTTCCCGCTTACATGACACCATGAACCCGAACCCCGGACCCATGGAAGTCCACCGCGAGACCATCCGCCGTGTCGACCTGGTGAACCGCCGGGCCGGCGAGGAAATCCGTCGGATGCGCCTCGACGCAAACGTATCGATCGCTGCCGTTGCGCGGGTGACCGGGATCGCGGCTGCCCACATCGGACGAGTCGAGGCTGGCAAGGCCCAGCCGAGCACCCGTGTACTCACCGCGATCGGCGTTGCCCCCGGGGCCGAGTTGAGTCTCCGGTACTTCCCGAGCTCAGGCCCACGGATCCACGATCGATTTCAGGCGCCGATGATCGAGAATCTGCTGAGATCGCTGCACCCACGCTGGCGAGCTGAGGTCGAGGTTCCGACCTTGCACCCGGTTCGTGGCGTCATCGATGCAGTACTGCGCGACCGGCTGTCGGAGACGATCGTGGCAGCCGAAGTGCACTCCGATCTCCGGCGGATCGAGCAGCAGATTCGGTGGGGACGCGCGAAGTCGGAAGCCCTCGCCTCCGATGAGACCGCGACCGGCGGGCCCTCGGCGGGTCCGGCGATCTCGCAACTCCTGGTGTTGCGATCGACCGTCCGGACTCGCGATCTGGCGCGGCAGTACGGCGCGCTGCTCGGAACGGCGTTCCCCGCCCGTTCGGCAGACGTCTTCGCTGCGCTGTTCGGGCCGGATGCGCCCTGGCCAGGCGCGGGCATCCTGTGGGTCCATCTTCACGGCTCCAGGTCGAGCGTGATGCGCTTCCCGCCGCACGGCGTGCGCCTGGGCCGATGACACGCGATCTCGCCTTCTCCAGGAAGTGTCGGCGCGACAACGCAGGTTTGCGGCCAAGCCTCCAAGTCATCGAATAGTGCGCCGCTGTCGGATCGTGCGAAAGCCGATCCACCCCAGCGACGAACCCCAACCTGCGAGTCGCAGAAAGCAGCCCAGCGGTGATCGTGGAGTCGAATTCCGAGCTTGCACGGTGGCGTTGCCCATGATTCCGTGACTGGCAAGTTCGGGGTGGCGGATGCTTGGGGTTGACCGCCAGATGCCGCGAGCCGCCGTCGGAAGTCGCGCGACCCGGCCCGAGGTCAGCCGGCGGGAGCCGCCTCGGACCTGCCCGGCACGGCCTGGATGGTCGCGAGGGCCTCACGGACCTGGGCCTCCAGTCCCGGCGCGTCCAACCGCAGCATCCGCCGCAGATCCGCGACGGAACCATGGTCCACGAACTGATCGCCCGGAATGCCCACGAGCCGCACGGCAATGTCGCGATAGGCCGGATCGGTCAGTCGGGCCTCCTCGATCGCCTCGAGAACACCGCTCCCAAAACCGCCGGTCACAACGCTCTCTTCAACGGTGACGACCAGGCGCTTGCCGCGGGCGGCGTCCAGGATGAGCTGCCGGTCCAGCGGCTTCGCGAACCTGGCATTGACCACGCCGACGGACCACCCGTCACGCTCGAGCGCGCCGGCCGCCTCCATCGCCCGCATGACGATCGGGCCGAAGCCAACGAAGAGAAGGTCCCGTCCCTCGCGGAGGACCTCGCCGCGCCCGACGGGGATCTCGACCGGTTCCACCGATGGCAGCCCCAGCCCGGCATCGCGCGGGTAGTGGAGCGCGAAGGGATGTTCCTGCGTGAGCGCGGTCCGGAGAAGGGAACGCAACTCCTGTTCGTCCTTCGGGCTGGCCACGACCAGGAATGGGAGTTGGCGCTGGGCCGGCAGCGTGAACATTCCCTGGTGTGAGGTCCCGTCCTCCCCGACCAGGCCGGCACGATCAACGCCGATGACCACCGGCACGTCGTTCTGGCAGATGTCGTGGACGGTCTGGTCGAAGGCTCGCTGCAGGAATGTGGAGTAGAGGGCGACAACCGGCCGCATGCCGGCCAGGGCCAGCCCCGCAGCCAGGGTGAGCGCGTGCTGCTCCGCGATCCCGACGTCGATGGTCCGCTCCGGAAAGGCGGCCTGGAACTTTGCCATCCCTGTCCCGGTCGGCATACCCGCCGTGATCCCGACGATCCGCCGGTCAGTCCGCGCCTGCTCGACCAGTTCCTCGGCGAAGACGGCCGTGTAATTGGGATTCTTCTTCGGCGCGCCCGGTCGCGCCGTCGGTGGCGTGGCATCACCGTTCGAACCGGCCCCGTGCGGCATGGACGACCCGATCTGGCGGACGACGTGCCCTGGGTCGTGGGCGTCAGCCTTCGGCGCCAGATCCATCGGCGGGAGCGCCGCGCCGTGAAACGCGATCTGGTCCGTCTCCGCGGGCCGGTAGCCACGACCCTTCTGCGTTCGCACGTGGACGAGGACCGGGCCCTTCAGTGACATGACCCGGCCGAAGGTCTCGAGCAGCGCGTGGAGATCATGCCCCGGCACCACGCCGATGTAGGTGATCCCGAGATCCTCGAACAGCTGACCCGGTGAGGCCAGGTTGACCACGGATCGGCGCAGCCGCTGGCTCCATTCGAGGGCGCCGCCGCCGACGAGTGGAATGCGCTCGACGAGGCTGTCGTAGGCGGATTTGCTGTGCTGCCAGGCCTGGCTCAGCTTGATCTTCGAGAGATACGTCGAGACCGCTCCGACCGTCGGGCTGATCGACATCTCGTTGTCGTTGAGGACGATCAGCATCGGCGTCCCCCGATGCCCGATGTCGTTCAGCGCCTCGAGCGACAGGCCGCTCATCAGCGCGGCATCGCCAACGACGACGGCGATGCGCTCCAGGCCGTGCCGGATGTCCCGTGCCGTCGCCAGGCCCTGCGCGATCGACAGCCCGGTCCCGGCGTGCCCGCCATCGAAGACGTCGTGCTCACTCTCCGAGCGACGTGGAAAGCCACCGATCCCGTCCATCTGGCGCAGCGTCCCGAACCGCTCAAGGCGGCCGGTCAGGAGTTTGTGCGCATACGCCTGATGGCCGGTGTCCCAGACAATCCGGTCACGGGGCGACTCCAGCAGCCGATGAAGCGCAATGGACAACTCCACGACGCCGAGCGACGAACCCAGATGGCCGCCTGTCCGCGCAACGGTCCCGATGATCGTCTCGCGGATCTCCGCAGCAAGGACAGCGAGCTGACCCTCGTCCAGCCCGCGGAGGTCGCCCGGTCCGGTGAGGCTCTTGAGGATGGAAGACACGACGCGCTTCTCCCGAAGTAAGTGGCCGATTTGGCCGCTCGATACTTGATACCACGCCAGCGCATGTTTTACAAGTGCGCTCGAGCGCCGGGTCCGGACGGTACACTGCCGCGGTGAATTCCGCCCGACTTCGCAGCCTCGGTGCGGCGCTGTCCCGGCTGGCCGCGGACCCATCTGCGGATGCCGGCGAGATGGCGAGGCGGTCCACGCTGGTCGCGGCCAGCCTGACGGTGACCGCGCTGGCGATCACCTGGGTCCTGACCTACCTGGCCCTCGGCCGGCCGCTCGCGGCCGCGATCCCGTTCACCTACCAGGTCGCGACGGTCATCGGCCTCATCGTGATCAGCCGCGGCCGCGGATTCCGTGTGTTTCGTCTCAGCCAGATCGCCCTGATGACCGTCCTGCCCTTCGCCCTCCAGTGGTCGCTCGGCGGTTGGGCCGCATCCTCGGTCGTCTCATGGTGGGCGCTCGTCGCCGCGCTCGGGGCCGTGCTTTTCGTCGGCGCCGCCGGCTCCGTGCCCTGGTTCCTGGCGTTCGCGGGCCTGACTATCCTCTCCGCCGTCGTCGACCCGTGGCTCGCCGCAGGAGCCGTCCTGCTGCCGGACCTCGTCCGAACGACTTTCTTCGGCCTCAACGTCCTTGGCCCCGCGGCGACTGCGTTCGTCATCGTGCAGCTGTTCGTCCGGCAGCGCGAGGCGGCGATGGCAGCCCTGGATGCCGAGCACCTCCGGTCCGAGGGCCTCCTCCTCAACGTGCTGCCGCGGGCGATCGCAGAGCGCCTGAAGGCCGGCGCCGGCACGATCGCCGATGCCTACCCAGCGGTCACCGTACTGTTCGCCGACGTGGTGGATTTCACGCCGTTCGCCGATCGCACCGCGCCGGCGGACGTGGTGCGGATCCTCGACCGCATCTTCTCCGCGTTCGACGAGATCGCCGACCGGCACGGCCTCGAGAAGATCAAGACGATCGGGGACGCGTATCTGCTCGTCGGTGGCCTGCCGGAGCCGCGAGCGGACCATGCCGCCGCCGTCGCCCTCGCCGCGCTGGACCTGATCGACGCGAGCGAACGCCTGGCCGAAGAGACGGGTCTCGGCCTCCGAATTCGGATCGGGATGGATACGGGCCCGGTGGTTGCCGGGGTCATCGGCCGGCGCAAGTTCAGCTACGACCTCTGGGGCGACACCGTCAACACGGCGGCACGGATGGAATCCCACGGCTCGGCCGGCCGGATCCATGTCACTGGGCGGATGGAGGCACTCCTGCGGGACGCCTTCGCCCTCGAGCCGCGTGGCCCAATTTCCCTCAAGGGCAAGGGCGAGATCGACGCCTGGTTCCTGGTCGGCGCGCGCGCCGGCTGAGCTCTCGGGCCGGCAGAGCTCGACTACTCGACCTCGCGGGCGTCCTCGGGCCGGACATCGATCGTGGACAGCGCCCCGCCGGCCCGGGTCACGAGTTGCTGGACCTTCAGCTCAGCCTCGGCAAGGAGCGCAGCGCACCGCTCGTGCAGGGCGACGCCGCGTTCGTAGAGTGCTATCGAGCGCTCAAGGGGAAGGCCGCCTGTCTCGAGCTCGGCGACCGTTCGCTGGAGTTCGGCCAGGGCGTCGTCGAACGACAGGCTGCCGATCGCGGATTCAGTCGTCTCCGTCACCGGTTTCCTCGCCCTCGCCATTCACGTCCTGCCGATCCAGCCGCCGCGAGATCCGCGGCGCCAGGAAGAAGATACCCAACGCGACCCCGATGGTTCCAATGATGGCGCTCAACATAAGGAGTGCGAAGATCTCGCCGATGCCGATCGTCACCGTACGGAGCGCTTCGCGGAAGCGCCGGCGGTAGCGGGGAACTCACCGCGCGCAACCCTAACCGTCAGGTCCGTCCCGGCGCGAGCATCGGCCGGATCGCGGACGACCGCGCCGTCGCCCGTCCGGCGCACGATCGCGTAGCCGCGCTCCAGCGTTGCCCCCGGACCCAGGGCCCCGAGCGCGGCGCCCGCGGTCGCGAGCTGCGCCGCCGCCAGTGCCGTTCGACGCGCCACCAGCGCCGGCAGTCGTTCCGCGAGGCGTTCGTCCTGGCGCCGGCCGTCGACCACCCGATCACGGGCCGCCCGCGTCGCCCGGTCGAGTAGTTCCCCGGCCCGTTCCCGCGATGCAGCCAGCCGCGCGGCCGGGTGGACCCGCTCTAGGAGGCGCCGCTCCGCACCCACTTCGCGCCCGGCGAGGGCCACGGTCCGCGCCGCCGCCGCGTGCATCCGCTCCGCACCGCGGGCGAGCGACGCCGCGAACTCGTGGCGGTCCGGAACGGTCAGCTCGGCGGCCGCGGACGGCGTAGCGGCGCGGACGTCCGCGACGAAATCCGCCAGCGTCACGTCCGCCTCGTGCCCGACGCCGGTTATCACGGGCAGCGGGTGCGCGACGATTGCCCGCACCACCCGCTCATCGTTGAACGACCAGAGATCCTCCATGGAACCCCCGCCGCGGGCCAGGATCGTCACGGCAGGTGCCTCGGCCGAGCGGCCCTCGTGCCGAAGGTCGTCCACATGGCGCTCCAGGTTCCGGAATGCGCCGACGATGCTCTGGGCACTCCCCTCCCCCTGCACCCGGCAGGCGACGAGCACGACCCGTGTCAGCGGCCAGCGCCGCGCGAGGACCGTGCAGACGTCCTTCCAGACGGCACCGGTCGGCGAAGTGATGACGGCAATCGCGGCCGGGCGGTCGGGTAGCGGACGCTTCCGCGCTGCGTCGAACAGTCCTTCGGCCGCGAGCCGGGCCTTCAGTCCCTCGAACCGGATGGCGAGATCGCCAACGCCCGACGGCTGGAGCGACTCGACATAGAGCTGGAGCGCGCCCTGCGGCTCATACAGGTCCATCCGGCCGTGGACGACGACCCGCAGCCCGGTCTGTGGCTGGAAGGCCGAGCGGACGCGGTCGTCCCGGAACCAGACGCAAGGGAGCTGTGCCTTCTCATCCTTGAGCGCGAAGTAAGCGTGGCCCGCGGTCGAGATCGTGACCCGCCCCACCTCACCCTCGACCCACAGGTCGTGCAGCCGCTCGTCCGCCCGAATGAGCGAGGCAAGGACCTTCGCCGCCTCGCTGACCGCGAGGATCCGAACCCCGAATCGCCCGCCCGTTGCCTCTGGCCGGCGCTCCCCCGCCATCAGTCGAACCCGAGCTGGACGAAGCGCCAGCGATCGTCGCCATCGAGGAGGCTCCGAAGGTGGTTGATCTCGCCGGCGTGGTAAGCGTCGTGCGTGATCATCGCCGCCACGATCCATCGCGTCGGGCGGTGCTCGCCCCAGTTCGTCATCCGGGGTTGATCGAGCTCGCCGTCATCGGCGAGCGCAGCGACGTGCTCGACGAGATGACCGTGAGCACCTTCGAGCCAGGCGATGATCTGGTCCGGCGTCCCGCCATCGGCGAAGGGTTCGACCTCTGGCGTGCCGAAGCGGAGCGTTCCTGACCCGAAGGCGTAGTCGTCGTACATGACCTTGCAGGCGCCGACGTGGACGGCCATCGCCTCGATCGATCGGGCAGCCCCGGCCGGCACCGCACGCCAGGCCTCGGCCGGGACCGAGGCGAGATTCGCCAGGAGCGCCTGGCTTTCGTTCGTGCCCTCGATGCCGTGGCCGCGGAAGGCGTCGTTCATGAGGTCCAGGAGTGCCTCGATGCCGCCACGCCCGGTCATCGAACGCGTCCGGTCAGACCCGGGTCTGGTACTCGCCGGTCCGCGTGTCAACGCGGACGGTGTCGCCCTCGGCGACGAACAGCGGCACGGATACGATGAGGCCGCTCTCGAGGGTGGCCGACTTCCGGGCACCCTGCGCCGTGTCGCCGGCGAAACCCGGCTCCGTCTCCGTGACCCGAAGGTCCACGGTGACGGGCAGCTCGACGCCGATCGTCTCGCCCTGGTACGTGGTCCGATCCAGGATCATCCCGTCCTTCAGGTACTGCCGCGAGTCGGCGAGCTGATCGCCCCGGAGCATGAACTGGTCATAGCTGTCCGTGTCCATGAAGTGGAAGTCGTCGTCGTCGCGGTAGAGGAACTGGACGGGGCGCTTCTCCATGGAAGCGCGTGGCCACTTCGTGCCGGCCTGGAACGAGCGCTCCACGGTCTGGCCGCGCTTGATGTTGCGGAGGGTGATCTTCACCTGGGCCGAGCCGCGGCCCATCTTGATGTGGTGGTAATCGAGTATCTGCCAGAGGTCGCCATCGAGCTCGATGGCGACGCCCTTGCGCAGCTCGCCGGTGCTGATCATGGGATGGGAGGCTCCTGGGCTGGTGTCTGCGACGCAGGCTCGCGTGCCGGTTGGGGATCGGAATGGTCCGCGGATTGTAGCGGAGCACAAGCGTGCCCCCGAGAAGACCGCCGCCGGGATGCCGCTGTCCTCGTCAGATACTCCCCACCCGACTACTCGTCGAGACAGATCTCGGGCGGTCCCGAACGTCCGGGCATGGACCGGTCCCCGGCCAGGCCACGATCGCTGTCAACCATCCGTGTGAAGGGTACGTGGCGGCAAGTTGGCGACATGTAGTCGGCTGAGGGATGGGTGACGGAAACCGTCGGTCGGGACTATCTCTGTCAGATCACATCCTGACGTGCGAAGAAGTCGCCGCGCTGATGGACTGACCAGTCGAGCGAGTGCGACCGCGGGTTATGATCGACCATCCTGGGAGGATGTGCGAATGGATGCCTTGTCACGCGCTAGGCGCATGATCGCCGGACTTCCTTTGCGGCTCTTGCGCATCGTGGGCCGGCCATTCACATCACCGGAACCGACGGGCATCGGTCGCGGGCAGGTTCACATGGGAGACCTTGACGAGCGAGAGGCTGAGCGCCGGCGTGAGCGGGAGGCGTGGCGTCGTCCCGAGGACCCGCCCGCGGATTCAAGCTGAGACGCTACCGAAACGCGGTCACGCCCCGACGACGACCACCCCGGACGGGAACCGGGTCAGCCGCTCCAGGGCCCCGGCCGCCGCGTCGAGGTGCACGAGATCCTCGATCCGGACGCCCGTCTCACCCTCGAGATAGATCCCCGGCTCCACGGAGAACACGGTCGGCGTCGGCAGGGGCGAGGTGGGCGACCGGCTGCCCAGGCCGGGCAGTTCATGCGTCGCGATCCCGATGCCGTGCCCCAGACCGTGCCCGTAGGCCGGCCAGCGGCCATCCGCCTCGATCACGGCGCGCGCGACCTGGTCGATCTCGGGGCCGGACGGCAACAGGGCGCCGTGCCGCGCCCCGGCAAGCGCATCGCGCAGGGCGTCGATCGCGGCGGACTGTGCGGCGAGGACGACCTCGTGCACCGCCAGGTCCCGCACGGACGGCTCCCCGACGAAGATCGTCCGGGTCATGTCGCTTCGATAGCCGGCGACCTGGGCCCCGAAGTCGAACAGCAGGACGGCGCCGCTGCGCACGGGCCGATCGCCCGGCGATCCGTGCGGCAGGGCAGCCTCGGGGCCGGCGAGGCAGGCGACATCGAAGGCGAGCCGCTCCGCCCCGCCCGTCCGGATCCGCCACTCCAGGTCCAGCGCGAGCTCGCGCTCTGTGACGCCCGGCCGGATGGACGGCAGGAGCAAGGCCAGCGCGCGATCCGCGACGGCGCAAGCGGCCGCGATGCGCTCGACCTCGGACGGCTCCTTGACCTGCCGGATCGCTTCGACCCAGCCGTCGACCGGCACCAACTCGACACCCGGCGCCGCCGCCTGGAGACGCTCCCAGGCGAGGTGTGGGATGGTCATTGCTTCCACCGCCACCCTCGTGACGCCGGCGTCGGCGAGCAGATCCGGCCAGAGGCCGGCCAGGGGCCCGACGGCGGGGTACGCCCTTGACCCAGGGGCATCCCGACCCACGGCGATCGTGTACCGGCTATCGGCCAGCACGATCGACTCGCGCCCGGTGATCAGGAATTTCCCGGAATCGCCGGAACCCGTGACCTCGCCCTCGTCGAACGGCAGCCCGGTCAGGTAGCGCATGTGCTCCCAGCGAAGGCCGAAGAACCCGTCCACGCCCTCGGCGGCCATGCGAGCTCGCAGCGCTGCGAGGCGCGCCGGCCGGGCGATGCGGTCTGCCTCGGCCCAGCGGGCTCGGTCGTGGCTCGTGGGTGGCGCCGAGAAGTCGGCCGGGTGCGGCCACGCGGCCGACGTCGAGCCGCGCGGAACCGCGCTCACTCGTAGCCGTACTTGATCTTGTTGGCGTTGTGCTCCGCCAGCGTCTTGGCAAAGGCGTGCTGCCCGCTGCCGTCCGGGATCGCCACGAAATAGAGGTAGCCCGATGTGGTGTCCGGTTCGAGCGCCGCGTCGATCGAGGCCACCGTCGGCGTGCAGATGGGCCCCGGGATCAGGCCTCGATTCTGGTAGGTCTGATAGCCACGGAGGTCATCGGTCACCGAGACTTTGCCGAGTCCTCCCTCCGGGACGCTCCAGAAGAAGTAATTGACCCACTCTTCGAAAGGCAGGTCGCGGAGCTTCATGGTGTCGACCGCGAAGAGGACGGTCGGGTCTGCGTTGAGGATCGTCTTGGACCCACCCTTGCCGTCCAGACGGTTCTGATACACCCCCGCGATGAGCGGACGCTCCTCGTCGATCACGGCCTCGCGTTCCACGATCGAGGCCAGGGAGATCACGTCATAGAAGGTTAGCCCACGGCTTTCGGGGACGATCAAACGCGCCGAACCAACCGCAACTTCGAACTTGTCGAGCATCATCCTGACGAGGTCCTCGGCCTCGGTCACCTTGAAGGGACCGCCATTCGACGCGGTGACCAGCGTGTAGGTTGCCGGGTAGAGAAAGCCCTCCAGGCTGGCACCGTCGGGCAGGCCGAGCCACGGGTAGTCAGCCAGCAGTGCGGCCGTCGGCGTCGAGGCGAGTTCGTAGAACGCCGCCGGATCAACGCCGGAGGTCACGGTCTGAAGCTTGGCGGCCAGCTGCTCGATCCGAAGGCCTTCACGGAACGTCACTTCCACGGTCGTCACGATGACTCGCGCCTCGAGCAGCGCACGTACCACTTCCGCGGGCGTCATGTCCCGACGGAGCAGGAACAGGCCGGCCTGGAGCCTGGCGGCCAGGTTGTCCTGGACGGCTGTGAAGACGAACGCCCGCTGCGACTGGATGAAGCCGGCGTCGTCCAGGCGCACGGCGAGCGCCTGCGGCGTGTCGCCGGACTGGACCTCGAAGACGACCTCGCTCGGGTCCGTCCCGGCCGGCGCGGTGAGCACCGGGCCGAGGTCCTCGCGGATGAAGTCGGCCACGAATGAGACCCGGAGCGATCCGGGGTTGTCCCATGCCCAGCCGACGACGGCGGCCCTGACCAGCGGTCGAAGCGCCGTCAATCCGGCGACCACGACGACCAGTGCGAGGATGCCGGTGAAGAGCAGGAACCGCAGGACACCGGGAAGGCCGCCCCGATGCCGTCCGTCGCGCACCGGGCGCCGGC
>JACVXW010000059.1 GCA_015661135.1 Chloroflexota bacterium | reverse complement strand
CCCCCAGGAGCAGCAGGACGGCGAGCGTGGGCACGAGGACACGGATCGGGTGGTCCATGACCCGGTTCGCGAGGCGCGCCCAGGGGCCATCGTCGAGGGCCGCTCCGTCCCCCGGGGCGCGTCCGCGCAGGCGACGCACGCGCATCGAATCGAGGCGCGGGCCCACGATGGCCAGGAGCGCCGGCAACACCGTCAGCGCCGCCAGGACCGCGAGACCCACGACGATCGCGCCGGCGATGCCGACCGATCGCAGGATCATGAACTCGAACAGGACGAGACCCAGCACGCCGAGAAGGACGGTGAGTCCGGAGAAGAAGACGGCCCGGCCTGCGGTCGCGACCGTCGCCCCCACGGCGTCCTCCACTGCTTCGGGCCGCCAGTCGCGGGCCGCCATCTCCTCGCGGAACCGGCTGGTCATGAGCAAGGAGTAGTCCACGCCCAGGCCGAGGCCCAGGAGCGTGGCGAGGTTCAGCACGAAGATGCTCATCGGCGTCACACCGGCAACCAGGACGATGCCGGCCAGCCCCGTGACGACCGCGGCTCCGCCCACCGCCAGGGGCAATGACGCCGCCACCACGGATCCGAAGACGAGCAGCAGCGCCAGCGCGGCAAGCGGCAGGGAGATCAACTCGCTCCGCCGGAGGTCTGCCTCCGAGACGGCCTGAACGTCGCCGTAGAACGCCGGTCCGCCCGCGATCCCGACTTCGAGTGCGGGCACGGCCACCAGCGCGGCCCGGAGGGCGGGCAGCGCAAGGGGCGAGTCGTCGGCGGGCAGGTCCAGGGTGACGATGTCATAGGCGGTGTGCCCGTCCGCGGACACCTGGCGGGTCGAGATAGCGTGCGACACGACCCCGACGACATGCGGCACATCGCCGATCCGTGCCGTCGCCTGGAACGCCGCTGCCTCGAACGCGGGCTCGCCGGCCCGGAGGGTGGGGGAGTAGAGGACGATCGCCACGGCCGCCTCGGGCAGGCCGATCTCGTCGCGCAGGAGTGCCTTGGCGCGCGCGGATTCGAGGTCCTGGCGGATGAACCCGCCGGCCCGTAGCGCATCCCCGGTCCGGACGGCAAGCGGGAGGGCGGCCGCGAGGATGCCGATCCACACCGCGACGATCCACCAGCGGCGCCGGGCGGCCCATCGGCCGAGGCGCTCAAAGCCGCTCAAGCCAGGGGTCGGGGAGGCCATCTCCGGGCATCGTAGCGGCGCCCGTGCGTGCTAGCATTCCGGCGTCGTCTGCCTGCCCAACGAGGCCCGAACGTGCAGCTGTTCACCCTCGCCTTCACGCACCCGGTCGAGTTCGGGGCGTCCGTGTTCGCGGTCGCCGTGATGATGTATGCCTTCGCCCGGGCGGCCCTCGCGGCCGACGGCCGGGCCACCTGGACGCGCCGAATCACCGGGCCCAACGGCAAGTGGCTGTTCAGCCTCCTATTCGTCGGCTGGGCAGTGCTGTTCGGGGTCGGCCTGCAGCTGGTACCCCACGAAGGTGCCAACTCGCCCTACGGCGGCATCGGGCTGATCGCGCTGTTCAGCGGCTTCTTCGTGATGATGGGCTTCCTCTGGAGCGTGATCGGGGAGTAGCCTCGCGCCGTTTGCGGGGAGCCCGCGCACCTCGAGCCGCGCCGCAACCCGCCGCAACAAGCCGCGTCAGCGAAGCTTCCGAACTACCCAGACTTCCTCGGACGGCCACTGCCGGGCCCACTCCGCCGTCACGAACGAGTACCTCGGGCTGTCCACGGCGTCGGGCGGTGCCTGGATTTCCACGAGGCGCTCGATCTCGAATCCGTGCTCCCGGAGGAGGCGGATCCACTCGCCGTGGGGCAGGTGGAAATCGACCGAGGTGTCGCCGACCCAGGTGGTCCGGTACATCCCGAAGAGCGGCCGCTGGAGCCGGTCCGTGGCCGGATCGTTGGCCTCGTCCTCTTCCATCGCAAGCTGGAGGATCACCCCGTTCGTGAGGAACACGAGCTGCCCGCCGGGTCGCAGCAGTCGCGCCGCCTCGGGCACCCAGGCGTAGGGGTCCGCCCACAGGCAGGCGCCGTATTCGCTGATCGCGAGATCAAAGCTGGCGTCCGGGAAGGGCGTTGCCTCGGCGTTCCCGAGATGCACGGGGAACTCGATGCCGAACTCCCGCTGGAAGGATCGAGCGCTCTCGAGCTGCGCCGGTGAGTTGTCAATGCCGACGGGCCGGGCGCCACGCCGGGCGAGCCAGGCTGAGACGTACCCGGTCCCGCATCCAAGCTCGATCGTGTCCTTGCCTGCGAGATCGTCGGGGAGGAGTTTGAGCTCGGACTCGGGAATGCCCCAGGTGCCCCACGTAGGATCCGCCGACGCCCAGGCCCGCCGCCCGGGCTCCACGTACTCCGCCGCGTATCGATCCCACGCCTCACGGTTGGCGGCGACGTGCTCGGGCAGCGGCTGATCCATCGTGGCCGATGGTACCGCTGGACCCGTGATCCTCGTCGCGCTATGATCCGGCCGGCTATCCAGCCTGCATAGACTTTATGCGCCGTGCCGGCGACTGCCGCCAATGCCGCGGCCGAGCGCCGCTCCAAGGAGACCTCGTTGGACGCCCGGGAGATCACCGCAGCCGTCGCCCATCAGGCCGAGGCAGCCACCGCCGCGGAAGGGCCATGGGTAAACCGCCGCGACCCGGCGCAGGCGCTGGGCCCGGCCGGCCGGCCGGCCGTGAGCCGCCGAGCACCGCTCTGGGCGGACGTGCCGGACGACAAATGGAACGACTGGCGCTGGCAGCTCAGCAACCGCGTCAACTCGCTCGAGGAGGTTGCGGCGGTCCTCAACCTGACCGAAGACGAGCGCGAGGGCCTGGCCGCCCCGGACAAGTTCCGGGTTGACATCACGCCCTACTTCATCAGCCTCATCGATCCGGACGATCCCAACGATCCCATCCGCCGCCAGGTGATCCCGGTCGGGCGTGAGCACGAGGCTTTCACGGCGATGATGGAGGACTCGCTCGCCGAGGACCGCCACTCGCCGGTCCCGGGGCTGGTCCACCGTTACCCGGATCGCGTGCTCATGCTCGTGACGACGCAGTGCGCCAGCTACTGCCGCTACTGCACTCGCTCACGGATCGTGGGCGACCCCACCCAGAACTTCAACAGCCGGGACCACGAGGCGCAGCTGGAGTACCTCCGCCGAACGCCTCAGGTCCGTGACGTCCTCATCTCCGGCGGCGACGGCCTGACCCTGGCGCCAAAGCTCTTCGAGAAGATCCTGCGCGGCCTCCGCGAGATCCCCCATATCGAGATCATCCGGATCGGCAGCCGCGTCCCCGTCTTCCTCCCGCAGCGGATCGACGACGAGTTGTGCGCGATGCTGGAGAAGTACCACCCGCTCTGGATCAACCTCCACTTCAACCACCCGAACGAGATCACGCCCGAGGTCAGCCGGGCCGTGGACAAGCTCACCAAGGCGGGGCTGCCGGTCGGCAACCAAAGCGTCCTGCTTGCCGGGGTGAATGACTGCGTCCACATCCAGCGCTCGCTGGTCCACAAGCTCGTCGAGAACCGGATCCGGCCCTACTACCTGTACCAGTGCGATCTCGTGGAAGGCTCCGGCCACTTCAGGACGCCGGTCGGCAAGGGCCTCGAGATCATGGAGGGCCTCCGCGGCCACACCTCTGGTTACGCCGTCCCGACCTTCGTCATCGATGCCCCCGGTGGCGGCGGCAAGATCCCGGTCATGCCCAACTACCTGATCAGCTACTCGGACCACAAGGTCGTGCTGCGGAACTACGAGGGCTACATCACTACCTACGAGGAGCCCGAGACCTACCAGCGCCACGATTCCAGTGCCTGTTCGTACTGCCAGCACGAACGGCCCGAGATCGGCCAGTCAGGCGTGCTCGGCCTGCTCGAGGGCGAGCGGATGTGGATCGAGCCGAAGGGCTTCTCCGAGGTCCACTCGCGCGGCAACACGGAGGCGCATCGCCTCCAGGATCCATCCAAATGGGTCCCCTTCGGGGTCGGCGCGATCGAGGGCAAGGCGGGAGCGCCCCTGAAGGTCCTGGAGACAGGCAACGGCGCGCCCGCCCCCGAGTTCGGCCCCGGCGAGGAACCCCGTCCCCGCGAGGGCGAGCCGACCGCATCGGCCCACGGGGAGCTGCTGTAGTTCCTGGTGTCTCAGGTCCCGCCGCCGGGATCAAACGGTTCTGCTGAAACCATTCGACCAGTGCCGCTGTTGCCGGCCACGACGAGCGCTCCGCCATCGGCTGGCCGAGTGGCCGTGTAGCCCGGGCGGGCGTCGATCATCCTCCCTGAGGGTCCGTCCCCGATTGCCGATTCATGGTCGTGCCTTCGCCGTCAGCTCTTCTCGTCCGGGAGCATTGGCCAGAGCGAAAGGGCGTAGGTCTTGGTGCCGTCGGGTGCCAACAGGTAGACGCGTTGGACAACGCCGCCACTGTTCGAAAGGCCGAGGACGGCTGCCTCACGCGCCGACATGACGCGGCGCCCTTCAGTGATGAAGGCGAATTCCGTCGACACGACAAAGTCCTCCGGATCGATGCCCGACCATGGCCAGGGCACCGCCCCGGCGAGCGCAAGATCGCCCAGGTGGACCAACTTTCCGTGGTAGCGATCGGGCACATAGACCTGTGTCGCGAGGTTGCCCTCGCCCCCGTACTCACGGAGCCGGTGCGTGAGGGGCTCCAGCGGATTGGGACCCGAGACCTCGACGCGCTTGTCGAGCCCGCCGGCGCGAATGGTAAACACCGAGATGATGTCAGCGTCGATCCCAAAGGAGTACGACTCGCAGGAGTCCCTGAGTCCGCCGTCTCCGATGGCAAACCGCAGGAGCGACTGGACCTGGCCGTCGTCGAGGTGCGCGATCCTGAATGGCCGGGCCCGGAGAATCGAGCCTTCTGCCGGGGGCGTCGGTTCGAGGTCGCTCCGGAAGACGACCGTTCCGTCGCCGTACAAGGTGAACTCCGGACCGGGCATGAACCACTGCCCAGTTGGGTCATCGGTCACCGCGAGGACATCACGCAACACCACGACGACATCGAAACGGAGCACCACGTCCGTCGGACCCGTCGCATGCTCGATCGTGGCGATCGGCGTTCCTGTCGGCTCGCTCCCCGCCGCGGAGGCGGCGAAGACCACGTCAACCGGGATGGTGCTGTCGCGGATGCACGCCGTGCCGGTCCCGAGTTGCCCCAGGTGGTTCAAGCCCCAACACTTCACCGCGGTGTCGCTCACCAACGCACAGGCGTGTTCGCTGCCCACGGCGATCGCGCTCACCCTGTTCCCGAGCGAGACATCGACCGGGATGCTGCTGCTGGCGGTCGTGCCGTCGCCGAGGTTGGAGCCCCAGCACTTGACCGCACCCTCCGTGAAACCATCTCTCGTGAGCGCGCAGGTCTGCGAGCCGCCGGCGGCAATCGCGCTGACCTCGCTCCCGAGGTTGGCGACGTCTACCGGAACGAAGCTGTCGGTGTTCGTTCCACTCCCGAGCTGGCCGGAGTAGTTGCCGCCCCAGCACTTGACTCTGCCGCCGCTCGTGAGGGCGCACGTGTAGTCCGCGCCCGCGGCGATCGCGCTGACCCCGCTCGCAAGGCCCGTGACGTCCACCGGGACGCTGCTGTCGGCCGTCGTGCCATCGCCGAGTTGGCCGGTACCGTTGGAGCCCCAGCACTTGACTCCACCTCCGCTCGTGAGCGCACAAGTGTGGTTGGCGCCCGCAGTGACCGCCGCGACCGCGCCGACCCCGCTTGCCAGACCCGAGACATCGACGGGAACGAGGCTGCCGGTGTTCGTTCCGCTTCCGAGCTGGCCGGAGTAGTTGCCGCCCCAGCACTTGACCCCACCGTCGGCCACTGCGCAGGTCTGCGAGCCGCCCGCGGCGATCGCGCTGACCCCGCTCGCGAGGCCCGTGACGTCCACCGGGACGCTGCTGTCGGTGTTCGTGCCGTTGCCGAGCTGGCCGTCAGTGTTGTAGCCCCAGCACTTGACCCCACCGCTGCTGATGACCGCGCAGGTGTACTGGTCGCCGGCCGCGAGCGCCGTGACGCCGCTTTCCAGGCCGGGGACGTCGAGCGGGAGGAAGCTGCCGTAATAGGCGCCCCAGCACTTGACCCCTCCAGCGCTCGTCAGCAGGCAGGTGTGGGTGCCGCCCGCCACGATCGGCAAGTACTGGGGATGAACGGGCGACGACGATGCCGTCGGGGGCGGGCTGATCGACGGGAGTGGAGTCGAAGACGGGGCAGGGCTCGCTGGTGACTCGCAGGCAGCGACCAGCAAGCAAGCGATGATCGTCGCCGAGACCTGCCGACGCACGGAGCTCACTTGTAGTTCCTCATGGTTCGACGACCGTCGTGCCGTAGATCACGCTGCTGTCCGAGGCGATCGCGAGGATTGTCGCTGACGAGCCGCCGCCAGCTTCGGGTTCGATGGCCAGCGCGTGGACGGTCCCGTCCGGACCGACGACGACCGTCCAGAACTCCGAGCCGGCCCGCCGCAACTCCACGGGCCAAC
>JACVXW010000058.1 GCA_015661135.1 Chloroflexota bacterium | reverse complement strand
ATCGCCCGCGAGCAGATCTGCTCCACCTCGCTGAGGAGGTGGGAGTTCAGGAAGACGGCCGCGCCGCGCTCCCGGGCGGTCCGGAGAATGCCCCGCACGTCGATTCGGCCAAGCGGATCAAGGGCCGACGTGGGCTCGTCCAGGATCACGAGCGCCGGATCGCCGAGCAGGGCTACCCCGAGGCCGAGTCGCTGCTGCATGCCCTTCGAGAATCCGCTCACGGCGTGATCGCCGCGATCCGCCAGGCCGACGAGGCCGAGCACGTCATCGTACGCAGGCCCACGGCGGGCGCGCGGCATCCCGATCAGGTCGGCGTGGAGGGCAAGGACCTCCCGAGCCCGGAGCCACGGCTGGTAGCGGAAGAGCTCGGGCAGATAGCCGACCCGTCGCCGCGCCTCGCGGTCGCCGAGTGGTGCACCCAGGAGATGACCGGTTCCGCCACTCGGGCGGGCCAGTCCCAGGAGCAGCTTGACCGTCGTGGTCTTGCCGGCGCCGTTGGGCCCGAGAAACCCGAAGATCTCGCCGGGCTGGACGGTCATCGTCAGGTCCGCCAGGGCCTGGATACGGCCGTAGCGCTTGCGAAGGCCGGCGACGTCGATGACGGGCGCGCTGGAACCGATCGCCACGATTTCTCCTGCTGGGTGGCTCGCATCGTGCCACGCTAGGTGGCACGGCGTCCGGCGAACCTTCGGGCATGGTCATCACCGATCGCCCGTGCTGCGATCTTCCGCTCCTCGTCGAGGTGCCGCTTCCGACCGTTCTGCGCTGTGACGAGTGCGCGGTTGCGTGGGTGGTCGTGGACCGGTCGCCGGAGCCCGTCGCGCTGGCTGCCTGATCCGGAACCGGCCGATGCCGGGCACGCCCCTCGCGCTACCATCGGGTCGTGGGCAGGAAAACCGGAGCCGCTCGTGACGAGGCGCTGCTGCGCGCGGCAATCTGTGCTGCGGGCCGGCGGCTCGGTGCGCGCGGGCTGATCAGCGCGGCCGAGGGCAATCTCTCGCTGCGCCTCGCGGGTGACCGGCTGCTCGCGACGCCGACCGGGCGCCGCAAGGACGAGCTGGATCCGGGCGATCTCGCGAACGTGCCGCTGGACCCGGCCTCCGGGCCGGCCGCCACGGGACCGCGACCCAGCTCGGACATCGCGATCCATCGCGCGATCTATCGGGCCCGGCCGGATGTCGTGGCGATCGTCCACGCGCACCTGCCGGTCTCCATGGCCCTCACGCTGGCGGGCGAGGTTCCGGATCCGGCAGCGCTGCCCGAAACGGCACACTTCCTGCCGGTCCTGCCGTTCGTGCCCTTCGGCACGATGGGCAGTGACGAACTTGCCGGCCGGATCGCGGCGGCGTTCACGCCGCCCGGGCCCCCTCTGCCGCGAGCCGTGCTCCTGGAGCGTCACGGCGCGGTCGCCGTAGGCTCGGTGCCCCCGGGAACGACGGACGTGCCATCGGCTGCGGACGGGCTCGGCCAGGCGCTGACCGAGGCGGTAGACCGCCTGGAACTCGTCGAGGTGCTATGCCGCGCATGGTGCGACGCGATCCTGGTCCGCGCCGCGCGCGGTCGCAGAGGGCCGATCACTCCCGCCGGGCGCTGATCGTGCGGTAACCGGCGAGCGACGGCTGCGTATCATGCGGCGAGGTCAAGGCTGGATCGTGGAGGAGGGATCGTGGACACTCGCAAACTGATCGCCGAGGCAATCGGCACGTTCATCCTCGTCGGGATGGGATCGATGTCGATCCTTGCCACCGGCGCCATCGCCGGAACGCCGGCACTCGTGGCCATCCCGATCGGGTTCGGGCTCGCGCTTGTCGCGGCGATTGCCGTGAGCGGCCATGTCTCCGGCGGCCACTTCAACCCGGCGGTGACGCTCGGCGCCCTCCTCGACAAGCGGATCGACGCGATGACGGCCGGCGGGTACGTGGTCGCCCAGGTCGTCGGCGCGATCGCGGCGTCGGGCGTCATCCTGGCCATCAGCAACCAGGCGGCCGTAGCCGGGACCAGGAACACGCCCGGCGCGGGTGGTGACACCACCGCCTTCATCGCCGAGGTCTTCCTGACCGCGGTCTTCCTTGCGGTGATCCTCACGGTCACGAAGAAGGCGGCGAATCACGCGATCTTCGTGATCCCGTTCACCCTGCTCGCCATCCACGTCGCGGGGATCCCGTTCAGCGGCGCGTCGGTCAACCCGGCCCGGGCGCTCGGGCCGGCCCTCGTGTCGGGTGATCTCAGCGGCATCTGGATATACCTGACGGCACCGTTCGTCGGCGCGGTCGTGGGGTGGCTCGTCTACAGGGTCGTGTCGGCCGAGGACTGAAGCGCCGCGGCGGCAGACGGCGCCGTCGTCGGCATCACGGGTAGCGAGCGACCACCCTCGGCGAGCCAGCATGCCGCCGCCTGACCGCCACCCACGTCGAACAGCGGCGGCTCGTCCGTCCGGCAGCGGTCGAAGGCCAACGGGCAGCGCGGATGGAATCGGCAGCCCGTTGGAATGTGTGCCGCGTCGGGTGTCTCGCCGACCAGGATCGTCCGCGCTGCACGACCGGCCTCCGCCGGTGGATCGGGCGATGGCGAGACGCTCACGAGCGCCGCCGTGTACGGGTGGTGGGCGTTGCGAATGACAGCCTCGGCCGGTCCGATTTCCATGACCTTGCCGAGGTACAGGACCGCGATCCGATCGGCGATGACCCAGGCCAGCGACAGGTCGTGGGTGATGAAGAGGTAGGTCAGCCCGCGCTCGGCGCGCAGGTCCAGCATCAGCCGCAGGAGTTCCGTCCGGATCGATACATCCAGCATGCTCACCGGCTCGTCCGCGACGACGACCTCCGGATCCATCACCAACGCACCGGCGATCACCACACGCTGGCGCTGGCCGCCGGACAGCTCGTGAGGGTAGCGGAACGCGTACTCGGCCGCCGGACGCAGACCCGCCGCCTCGAGCGCGGCGAAGACCCGCGCCTCCCGCTCGGCAGCGGATCCGCCGAGGCCGTTGACGTCCAGCGGCTCCGCCACGAAGTCGTGAATGGACTGCTTGGGGTCGAGCGTCTCATACGGGTCCTGGAAGATGAGCTGGACGCGGCGCCGGTAGTCGCGCAGGGCCGCCTGCCCCCACTTCGTCGAGACGTCCTGACCTTCGAACACGATCCTGCCGGCTGTCTGCCGGGTCAGCTTCGTCACGACCCGCCCGGTCGTGGTCTTGCCGCTCCCGGATTCCCCCACCAGCGCCAGGACCTCGCCTCGTCGAAGCTCCAGGTCGATCCCGTCCACGGCCCGGACCACGCCGCGCGAGCGCCGCAGGAGCTGGTCAAAGAGGCCCGGGAAGTGGACCTCCAGTCCGGTCAGGGAGAGCAGGACTTCGTCGCTGTTCTCCGTCATGCCGGCTCCTCCGCCGTCGGGTAGAGGTGACACGCAACCCGCACGCCGTCCGGCGTGGAGGTCTCGGGCGGCACCACCGTGCGACAGACATCCATCACGAACGGGCAGCGCGGGGCGAACCGGCAGCCCGGCGGCGGGTTCCGAAGGTCCGGCGGGGCGCCCGGGATCACCTCGAGGGTCCGCCTATCCGCCTCGATGCTCGGGAACGCGGACAGGAGCGCCCGCGTGTACGGGTGGCGCGGGTTGCCGAACACGGCCCGCACCGGCCCCTCCTCGGCGACCCGCCCGGCGTACATGATCAGGACCCGGTCGCAGGTCTCGGCGATCACCGACAGGTCGTGGGTGATCAGGATGAGCGACAGGCCGAGCTCCCGCCGGAGCTCCTCGAGGAGCACCAGGATCTGGGCCTGGACCATGACGTCGAGCGCCGTCGTGGGCTCGTCGCCGATAAGGATGGCCGGGTCGCAGGCGAGCGCCATCGCGATCATCGCCCGCTGGCGCATCCCGCCCGAGAGCTCGTGCGGATAGGCGGACCCGCGGCGCTCGGGGATGCCCACACGCTCGAGCAGCGCCCCCGCCCGCCGGCGCGCCTCGCGCTCGGGAACGCCCAGCCGAACGACGATGGGTTCCGCGATCTGGTCGCGAATGCGGCGGACCGGGTCAAGGGCGTTCATCAGCGCATCGTCCGACTTTGTCGCCAGCTCGATGCCGTGGAGGCGGATGCTGCCCCCGACGATCTTTGCGTTGGCCGGCAGGATCCGGACAAGCGACAGGGCGGTCGTCGTCTTGCCGCAGCCGGACTCGCCGGCAATCCCGAGCGCCTCGCCCGCGTTCAGCCGGAAGCTGACGCCGTCAACCGCGTGGACCGTCTCAGACCCCAGGCTGAAGTGCGTGACGAGATTCTCGACCTCGAGCAGCGGCGCGTCCGGGTCGGCCAGCTTCGGCAGCTGGCGGGCTCTCGCGGCGGCGACTGGCGCGGTCATCGGCGGACCCGGCGCTTCGGGTTCAGCAGATCGTCGAGGGCGCTGCCGACCAGGGTGAACGCGAACACGACGAGAACGATGGACACCCCGGGAGGCGCGAAGTACCACCACGCGCCAAGGCCTGGGGCTCCACTTGCGCGGGCCGCTTCCAGGATCTGGCCCCACGACGGCTGGAACGGGTCCCCGAGGCCGACGAAGGACAGCGTCGTCTCGGTCAGCACGGCGCCGGCAAAGACCAGGACAGCGTTCGCGACGATGAGGTTGATGACGTTCGGGAGGATATGCCGGCGCATGATCGAACCGGGTCCGGCGCCGACGACGCGGGCCCGATCCACGAACGCCCGCTCTCGCAGGGAGAGCGTCTGGCCGCGGATGATCCGGGCCGTCGACGACCAGCTGGTGATCCCGATGACAACCACGATGACAATGAGCGTCATCCGGATCCCGAACACTTCCCTGGAGCCGGAGCCCACGAGATCACGGATGATCGGGGTGAGGATCAGCGCCAGCACGAACGTCGGGATCACGAGGAAGAAGTCCGTCACTCGCATGAGTGCCCCGTCGAGGCGGCCGCCGACGAAACCCGCGACGATCCCGACGACGGCACCGATGACCACGGTGATCACGGTCGCGAGGAGCCCGATGACCATCGAGACACGGGCACCGTGGACAGTCAGGTTCAGGATGTCCCGGCCGATCTCGTCCGTGCCCAGCGGGAAGCCCGGCGCAGGCGGCTCGAGCCGGCCGCCGGTCGCGGTCACCGCGGTCTGGAGCGGGCCGACGATCAGCTCCGGGGCCGCTGCGAGCGCCGCAAAGACCGCCAGGATGCCGGCGCCCAGGATCCCGTCGCGCCGCCGGGCATAGCGGCCGGCGAACGCCCGCACCGCCCGGCCTCGCAGCCGCCAGCGCTCGCGCCGCAGCTCGCTCGGGGTCATCACGCCGGCGCTCATGTCCGGACCCGCGGATCGAGCAGGCCGTAGATGAGGTCGGCCAGCAGGTTGGCGACGACCACGGAGATCGAGAGCAGCAGGAAGACCCCCTGCAGGACCGGGTAGTCCCGTGCCTGCAGCGCCTCCACGGTGAGGGTGCCGAGTCCGGGCCAGCTGAACACGACCTCGACGGTGATTGCACCCGCGACGACGTAGCCCAGGTTGATCGCGACCAACGACACGGTCGGCAGCAGGGCGTTCGGGACCGCATGCCCGCGCAGGATCCGGCCTTCGCGGAGTCCCATGGCGCGAGCCGTCGTGATGTAGTCCTCGGACAAAGTCTCGACGATCGAGCTGCGCATGACGATCGCGTACTGGCCGATGAGCCCGAGCGCGACGGTCGCCACCGGCAGGACGAGATGGCTGCCCAGATCGAGGAGCTGCTCGATCGGCCCGTCGTAGGTCGCTCCTGCCGTCTGCATGCCAAAGATCGGGAACCAGCGGAGGGCGACCCCGAACAGCATCAGCAGGACCATCCCGAGGAGGAAATACGGCGTCGCGTAGAGCAGCAGCGAGACCCCGTTGCCGACAAAGTCGATCGGACCGCCGCGTCGCCAGCCCGAGTAGGCGCCCAGGGCGAGGCCGGCGGCGATGGCGATGATCTCGCCGAGGCCGAACAGCAGGACCGTCGGCCAGATTCGCTGGGCCAGGACCGCGCCAACGGTCTGACCGCGAGCCACGAACGAATAGCCCAGATCGCCCTGGACGGTGGCCGCGAGGTACTTCGTGAACTGGTTCTCGGCGGCAAATGAGATGCCCGACTGGTCGATCACGATCGGTAGCAGCGGATCGTTGAGGCCCCAGCGCTCACGCGTCGCCTCGAGGATCTCGGGCGTCACCCGAGGCGTGCCGTGGAGGATGACCCGCTCGGGAGAACCGGGCATGAGCCGGAAGAGGACGAAGTTGAGGAGCACGATCGCCGCGATCGTCGCGAGGGCGACGCCGATCCGCCGGAGGATGAAGGAGCCGGCCATCAGGTAATCAGGCGATGGATGAGCGGAGGGGCCGCCTCGCGGCGGCCCCTCCCTGAGGTCGCATGGACCCGCCGAGGATCACTCTTCCTCGGTGGCGCTTCGGCGGCGGCGAAGCAGGAGGAACGCGACCACTCCGACGACGGCCGCGCCGACGACGAGGAGGGTCGTCGTCTGATCGCCTCCGCCGCTCGGAGCGCCGTCCCCGGATGGGGCCGGCGTCGGCGCCGCTGTCGGGCCGCCCGCGGAGGTCGGCCCCGGTGTCGGGACGGCGTTGGCATCCGTGAGCTTGGTGTAGCCGATGGATCCGTAGCCGAACAGCGGCGTTCCACCCTTGCTCGGCTGGAGTGACCAATTGCTGAACTTGTCCGTCCGGTACGCATGGAGCTCAGCGTCGTAGTACAGGATGATGTAGGGCGCCTCATCGTAGAAGACGTTCTGCATCTCCTTGATGTACTCGAACCGCTTCGTCGCGTCGCCTTCCGCGCGCTGGAGCAGGAACAGCTCGTCGTAGCGATCGTTCTCCCAGAAGCTGTCGCTGAAGGAGCCGATCTCCTCCGAGCGGAGCACGTTCAGCAGGGAGGTCGGATCGGCGTCACCGACCCAGCCCCACAGCTCGATGTCGAAATTGGCGACCCCGCCACCCTCGGGCGGGAGGAGATCCTCGAGGAGCTTGCCTTCTTCGGTCACGAAGGCGTCGACGCCAACGCCGATCTGGCTCCACCACTCCTGAATGAACTGAGCGTTCGTCGCGTTCTCCGCTTCCGAGTCCGGCCAGGTGACCCGGAGGACGATCGGCTTGCCCTCCTTGTCGAGCCGCTTGCCTTCCGCATTGAGCGTGTAGCCCGCCGCGTCGAGCCGTCGCTTCGCCTCCTCGAGGTCGAAGGTCCGCGGCTTGTCCGGGGAAACGTGCCAGAGGGTGTGGTACGGGGGCACGTTCGTGTCGCCGGGCGCGCCGTGGCCGCCGAGGGTGACCTCGACGAGCTTCGCCTGGTCGATCGCCCAGGCGAGAGCGTCACGGAAGGCCGGGTCCTGAAGGGCCGTGGTCGAGGCGCCGCCGCCCTCGATCGGGCCGCGCGAATAGGTGTTGAAGGCGATCTGCGAGTAGCCGTTGGAGATGCCTTCCACGACCTGGATGTCCGGCTCGCTCTGGAGCGCCTCGAACTGCTCGGGCTGGATGCCGCGGACGTAGTCCACGTCGCCGGTCTTGAGCGCCTGGACCATCGTGTCGGCGCTCTCGAAAGTGAGCAGGATCACCTCGTCCGCAGCGCCATTCTCGCCCCAGTATTCCGGGTTGCGGGCGTAGCGGATGAACTCGCCGGGCTTCCACTCGACGACCTGGTACGGGCCCGTGCCGACGATCGGCGGCTCGTTCAGGAACGGCTCGGCGCCCTCGGCGCTGCCGATCTCCTCGAGGGTGTAGCTGGACCAGACGTGCTTGGGCAGGATGGGGACGTACGCCTGCAGCAGGAGCTGGCTTGCAAACTCCGTTTCAACCACCAGGGTCTGCGGGTCCGGGGCGGTCGCGCCGATGACACCGGCGTTCGTGTGATACCCCTCGAGGTACCCGGCGCCCAGGTAGAAGCCGTCCTCCGACGCGTTGCTCTTCTCGGTCGCGTCGAGGATGAGCTGGAACGTATAGAGGGCGTCCTCCGACGTGGCCGGGGTCCCGTCCGACCACTTCATCCCCTCGCGGATGTGGAACGTCCACGTGAGCCCGTCGGCCGAGACCTCCCAGGAGTCGGCAAAGCCCGGAACGGGCTCGAGGTCCGCGCCGAAGTTGACGAGCAGGTCGTAGTTGAGGGTGAAGACCTCGAAGTCCACGACGAGGATGGAACTGAACGGGTTGAGGACCTGGAGGTCCTGGTCCGTCCCGGCGCGGAGGATCAGGTGATCCGCGGCGGCAACCGGCGCCACGGCCGGTGCGGCGCTGCTGAGCAACAGCCCAACGACGGCCCCGGCCGCGGCAAGCCTTGCCCGAATGGATGTGCGCATGACTCCTCCTCCTCCCGGCGATCCTGCCGTGGCGGGCAGCGTCCCACATCGGGAGACCCGTCTGCAAGGTCGATCCGCACATTGGCACGCATCCAAACGTCTGTGCCGGGCACGGACCGCCCGAACTGCCGCGGCTTCGGCGGGCGTCGTGGCCAACGCTCCCCCGGGGAGCACTCGCCAGGTTCAGGCGGGGATCGAGCCCAGCCAGGTTCCCGACGGGGCGGTTGGCCCGGCCCGGCCACGCTCGACGCCCGCGTCACGTCCGGGAAATCCGGCGGATCTCGGCGGATCTCGGCGGTCGCGGCTGCCGTCCGCGGCCGGCGACCCGCGCAGTGCTCCGGTGGCGGTCGCAAGCCAGGATTGCCGGGGGCAGCACGGGAACCGGGATGCATCCACGGCACATTGACCCGGATTGCACACAGTACAGAGCGCCTCGCCGGGCGCCGGCACCGCTCCGGGCACCTCGACAGGCGCCCGGCGGTCAGATCCGGACGTTCGCGGCCGGACGAGCCTCTATGAGCGTCGGCCGATCCACGCGGAACGCCTCGATCTCGCCGGCCGACGGGGTCGCCGCGTCCAGGGCGAGCTCAACGAGGATGCGACCCAGCACTGAAGCGAACTTGAACCCATGCCCGGACCCCAGGGCGAGGACCACGCCGGGGTGGTCCGGCAGGCGATCCACCACGAAGTCGCGCTCCGGGGTCAGCGTATAGATGCAGGTCTTCGTCACGATGTCCGGCCCAACGGCACCGGGCAGGTGGCGCTCGAGGAAGCCCAGGACGCGGGCATGGGCGGCGGCGTTGACCTCGAACGTTCGGGTCTGCGGCGTGCACTCGTCGCCACCCACGTGCTGGGCGGCCTTGGGTCCGGCCTCGCCGTAGGTCGGGAGCCCGTAGAACGTCGGTTCATCCATCCAGATCCAGATCGGGAACCGATGCGGAGCGAAGGCCGCCGGATCAGGGCAGGCGAAGTAGGTCACCTGCTCGCGGGTGACCATCAGCGGCAGGCGGTGCCCGAGCGTGGCGAGGATGTCATTCGTCCAGGCATCGGTCGCGAGGACGACCCGTCCGGTGCGATGGACCGTTCCGTCGGCCGTCGTGACCGTGTATTCGCCGTGGTCCTCGCCGATCGCCACGACCGGTGTCCGGTCCAGCAGGGTCGCCCCGTTCGCGACTGCGAGAGCTCGATGGGCGGCATTGCCGCGGCTGGGATCCGCAACCCCGGAATCGGCCTGGTAGATAACGGACGTGTCGTCCGCCAGGCGCCACTGCGGCCAGCGGCGCATCGTCTCCGCCGCGTCAAGGCGCTCGAACGCGATTCCCTCCGCAGCCAGGCTGCCGATGGTGTCGGCCGGGTCGACGGTGCCGCCGGCGGGAAACAGGTCGATGCCACCGGTCTTCGTCACGATCCGTTCCCCGCTCGCCGCCTCTACCTCCGCCCAGCAGGCATAGGCGCGGCGGGCGAGCCGGACGTAATCGCGACGGTGATACGAGAGCCGGATGATCCGGGAGTGGTCCTGCGACGCGCCGTTGGGGTGGTCGAACTCGAACTGTTCCAGGCCGAGCACGCGGACGCCCGGCCTCGCCGCGGCCCAGTGCGCCGCCGCGGAACCGATCGCCCCGAGGCCAACGACCACCACGTCCCAGTCTCGCCCCATGTCGGGCATCGTAAACGGACGGCCTCGGCGCGGCCGGTCGGGCCCGTAGACTGCGAGGATGCCCATGGAGCGACCTGCCAGCCCGCCCACGCACGAGGTGCGAAGCGAGCGCGACGTCCGCATCCAGGTACGTGACGGCACCGATCTCTCCGCGAACCTGTGGTTCCCTGCCGATGCCTCGGCGGCCACGCCGGCCCCCGCGATCTTTGAGCTGATCCCCTACCGCAAGGACGACTGGCGGGCAAACTCGGACGAGGCCCGTGGCCGCTACCTTGCGGCGCGCGGGTACGTCCTCTGCCGGGTGGACGTTCGCGGTACCGGGCGGTCGGACGGCGTGGCCCTCGACGAGTACACGGCCGACGAGACGCGCGACGGCTACGACGTGGTGGAGTGGCTGGCTGCCCAGCCGTGGTGCAACGGCCGCGTGGGCATGTGGGGCATCTCATACGGCGGCTTCACCTCGATCCAGGTGGCGGCACTGCGTCCTCCGCACCTCGCCGCGATCGTGAACTGACGCAGTACGCGGTCAGCCAGGTGGCGTCCAACGCGCTCCCGGCCCTGCCGGCACGCGACCGCGAGGATTGGGTCTCGGCGTGGCGGGAGCGCCTGGAGGCGACGCCCGTCTGGCTCGTGCCGTGGCTGCGCCATCAGCGCGACGGCGCGTACTGGCGGCAGGGCTCGCTCGCCCCGTCCTATGACCGGATCCAGGCCGCGATCCTGTTGTTCGGCGGCTGGATGGACTCGTACGTGGACCCCGTCTTCCGGATGCTGGAGCGCTGCCCGGCGCCGACCCGGGCGATCGTGGGCAACTGGTCCCACGAGTACCCCGACAACGGCTACCCGGGCCCGAACCTGGACTGGCTGCACGAGATGGTCCGGTTCTTCGACCACTGGCTCAAGGGCGAGGCGAACGGGGCGATGGACGAGCCGGCGCTGACCTGGTATCAACGCGACTTCGCGCCGCCCGAGCCCTTCCCGGCGACCTGGCCCGGCCGGTGGCGGGCGGCCGCCAGGGACCCCCTCGCAGCCAATGCCGCCCGCCATCGCACGTTGTGGTTGGAGAGCGGCGACGAGGCGCTCCGCGGCCGCCTGGTCGATGGCGCGCGGGGCTCAACCGCCGAGACCGGGGCCACATTCCCGCACCGCGCGACCATCGGCACGCGGGGCGGATTGTCGTGGGGGGCCGGCAGCCGGCCGAACGGGCTCGCCCGCGACATCCGGCCCGACGAGTCCGGGGTGCCCACATACACTTCTGCGCCGCTCGCCGAACCCCTCGAGATTCTCGGCATGGCCGGGCTCGTGGTCCGGGTTTCATCGGACATGCCGGTCGCCACGCTCGTGGTGCGGGTCTCGGACGTGGCCCCCGACGGGGCCTCGGCGCAGATCACGGCCGGCATCCTCAACCTCACCCATCGGCGCTCCCACGAGACCCCGGAGCCGCTGGAGCCTGGCGTGGCGGAGACCGTCCGCGTCCCGCTCCGGGCCACCGGCTACCGATTTGCCGCCGGCCACCGGATCCGGGTCTCGATCGCATCGTCGTGCTGGCCCGTCATCTTCCCGTCGCCGCACCGGGGGTCGCTGACGATCCACGAAGGCGGGGCCACGCCAGCCGCGTCGCACCTGGAACTGCCCCTCGCACCAGACCGCGACGACGCGACGGTCCCCGCCTTCCGAACCGAGCCAGCGGCGCTGGACGCCGTCGGTGGCGGCTCGGAGGATCCTCCGGCCTGGCGCGTGACCGACGATGTCCTGGCCGGGACCGTGACGGTCTCGACGCACGACGGCGGCGCCACGGTCCTGCCCGACGGCACCCGCCTCTACAGCGCCGAATCCCACGACCTGACCGCCTCGGATGCCGACCCCGCCCACGCCCGGATGGCCAGCCGGATCCGGTACCGCCTGGATCGAGACGGGCACGCCATCGAGATCGACGTGGACGGCGACACCTCGTCCGACATGGACGCCTTCCACCTGGACATTCGCCTCGCGGTCCGGCTGGACGCCGAGGCGTTCCACGCCGCCCGAACGACGGAATGGATCCCCCGGGACCTCGTCTAGAGATCCAGGGCGAGGAGGACGGCGAACCCGCAGATCACGAGGTTCCCGAGCACGCTGATCCCGATCTGGACCCGCTGCGGAAGGCGGTGGTGGGCGAAGGCGCTGAACGCCGCGAGGACCATCTGCCACGCCAGCGATGCGAGGAACGCCCCGGCGGCGAACGCGGCACGAGTCTGCGCATCGCGACCGATGTCGGGGAGGGCGACGATGAGCGCCGCGAAATAGATGACCGTCGCCGGGTTGAGGATCGTCAGGCCGAGAAAGCGCAGGAACGTGCCGCCGAGGCTGCCCGGCGGGTCGGTGGCTGCGGGTCCATCTCGCGAGGTCCGCGACAGCCGGATCAACCCACGCAGTCCGATCGCGAGGAGCGCGCCGATCGCGACGATCCGGAGCGGCTCCATGATCGGCGCGATGGTCGTGGCCAGGGCTGCACCGCCGACCACGGCCAGCGTCACATAGATGCCGTCCGCGGCGGCGGCGCCCGCGCCGGCCGCGGCGGCGGCGGCGAATCCGCGCCGGATCCCCGTCTCGATGATGAGAATCGCAATCGCGCCCACGGGAATCGCGATGGCCCAGCCGGCGAGCGCGCCGGCGATGAACGACGTGGCCACCGCGTCAGGCTGCGGACGCGCCGGGTGCGATCAGGTCCAGGACGGCGCCCAGGTGGCGGCGGTAAAGGGCTCCCTCGTAGTCGTTGAGGGGATGGGCTTCCATCGCGTGCTCCTCGATCCGCCCGCCGCGTCGGACGTAGACGACGGGGTAGATGGATCCCTGCCCGTCCGCCTCTACCGTCAGCGCCGCGCCGTCCGGCCCGTCTGTGTCCAGGAAGTGGGAGACGGGCCCGATGCCGCGATCCCGGATCCCGTCGTCCGGCGAGACGGTGACCACGCGGGCCAGGTATGCCTTCTGGTGCCACAGTTCCGGTGCCCGCGTGGCCTCGCCGAGGAGGTAGTCGCGAAGGTCGCCGACGGCGATCTCCGGGTGATTCGGCGACGCCCCGAACGCAGTTTCTGCCAGGTGTTGCACCAGGATCCGGGCGTTGTAGCGGTGGCCCTGAACCGCCCCGGAGTAGCTCGGTATGCCGTGCTTCTTCAGCCCGGCCGAACCCTGGGTGATCGTGCCGGCGAAGTGGATCCCCGGCACCGTCGCGGACTCCCAGAACGCCGTTTGGGCGGGCAGCTTGCTCTGGCCAAATGTGGCGACGCCGAGTGCGGGCAGGTCCCGAAGCGGACAGGTGAAGCCGGTCGCGGCGATGACCTCGTCCACCTCCATGCTCACCGGCATCCCGTTGTCGCTGCGCTTGAGGTCCACTCGCAGGCCGCCGGGCACTCGGGAGATCCCGTCCGTCGAGGCAGACAGGATGTCCACGCCGCCACCGAGCGCGGCGTCCTCGAACGGCTGCACGTAGCGCGCCCGGACACCCACGAGCGAGCGCGTCTCGATGGAGGTCTTCGCCGGCGATGGAGAGGACAGGGTGATCCGGGCCGCCCACTGCAGGAGGCCGGACGCCAGCTCGAAGCCGGAGTTCTGCTTGCCGACGATGAACAGCCGCTTGCCGGCGTAGGTCTCGGCATCGCGCGTCTGGGAGTAGTGGACCGCGAGCTCGATCCCGGGAGTGGCGGGGCTGTACGGCTCGGCCACGCCGACCGCCAGGATCAGGTGCCGGCAGCGGTACTCGCCGTCCGTCGTCTCGAGGACGAACCGCGATCCGTCCGGCCCCTCCTCGCGCCGCGTCGACTCCCACGTGCAGCCATACCGGACGGCAATCCCCGCCCGCTCTGCGAACGCCGCCAGGTTCGCTTCCATTTCCGGCCGCGACGGGAAGTCCGACGAACCGTCCATGTACTCGGCCTGGAGGCCCCGCAGCTCCGGCTCGACCGCCAGGAGCGAGTTCCAGTCCCAGCGCTCGAACTCCCTGGTGTTCCGGGCCGCCGGCGCGTACGGCTTGGTCCACGACAGGAGCCGCTGGAAGAAGGGCCAGCGGCGGAACATCCCGCCCGGACCGGCGTCGGCGGAGATGACGGCGTGCTGAATCCCGAGACGCTTCAGGAAGTAGCTGGCCTGGAGCCCGCCCGGGCCGGATCCGACGACGAGGGCGTCGTACTCCCCCGGCGGGAACGGGCGCTCAGCGACGGACATCGGCCGGCTCAGTTCCGTGCCCGGTTGGCGTTCCGAAGCCGGCGCGCCTGGGCCTGGAGCATCCGGAACATCACCCGCGGGTGATCGACCATGAAGGACTCGATCGCCGATCCCGGGAGGACGATGCAGCGGAGCGGGTGCAGCGCGACCACGTCGGCGGTCGGCGGCTCGCCGAGGAGGATGGACACCTCACCGAAGAATTCGCCGCGACCGAGGGTGGCCCGCTGGGCGCCATCCACCACGACGGCCGCCTCGCCGTCCATGATCACGTAGAACGCGGACCCGGTCAGGCCCTGGCGGAGGACGCGGGCTCCTTCGGGAAAGAACGCCTCCTC
>JACVXW010000008.1 GCA_015661135.1 Chloroflexota bacterium | reverse complement strand
GCCGCGCCCTCGCCGGAGCTCGTGGTGCGTTGGTCGGGACGCCCGAATGGCGGTCCGGCGCAGAGATCGTCGGCTTCGTCGATGACCTGCGCTCGGGGGATCAGGATCCGTGGCCCACCGAGCGGGGTGAAAGGGGATGAACTACCTGCTGGATACGACCGTGCTGCTTGATTTCGCCAACGGGCGGGACGGTGCGGTCGATCTGCTGGATCGCCTGTTCGAGGAGGGCGAGACGCTGTTCACGTGCGACGTGATCACGTGCGAGGCCCTGTCCGGCGGCGCCGAGCTGGAGCGACGGGTGATCAAGGGTGTCCTCGATGCACTCGAGTACGTGGCGCTCGCTCCCGATGGCGCCCGCTGGGCCGGCGACGCGCGCCGGAGCGGGCGGTCCGCCCCCGGAGCACGGAGCCTCGCCGACGCGCTCATCGCCGCGACGGCGTGGAGCCTGGACGCGACCATCGTGACCCGGAACCCGCGCGACTTCGAACGGCAGGGTGTGCAGGTCCTTCGGTACGACTGATGTCCCCTCATGGGCTCCGGCGGCGTCGAGTGGTCGCGAGCGCCATACTCGCCACTGCGAGCACAGCACAACGCGGGCAGGAGGTCCAACAGGTGGCGCGAGCACTGGCCGAAGTCGAACGCGGACTGCAGTTCCGGACGGCCGCCTGGATCGACGGCGAGTTCGTTCCGGCGCTCGACGGTCGGACCTACACGTCCGAGAACCCCGCCACCGGCCGGCCCCTCGCGGAGATCGCGCTGTGCGGCGCAGCGGACGTTGACCTCGCCGTCACGGCGGCACGACACGCGTTCGAGTCCGGCGTCTGGCGAGACCTCGCTCCGGCCGAGCGGAAGCGGATCCTCATCCGGTTCGCGGACCTGATCGACGCCAACAACGACGAACTCGCGACGACCGAGACACTCGACGCCGGCAAGCCGATCGCCGACGTCCGCGCACTGGACATCCCCGACACGGCGGGCACCATCCGCTGGCACGCGGAGGCCATCGACAAGCTGTACGACCAGGTGGCTCCCACCGGCCCGGCCGCCGTGGGCATGGTCGTCCGCGAGCCGAGCGGGGTCATCGGCGCGGTCATCCCGTGGAACTACCCGGCCCAGATGGCGGCCTGGAAGCTGGGACCAGCCCTGGCCACCGGCAACTGCGTCGTCATCAAGCCGGCCCAGCAGACGGCCCTGAGCCTGCTGCGGATGGCCGAACTCGCCGGTGAGGCGGGTCTGCCGCCCGGCGTCCTCAACGTGGTCCCGGGGCCAGGCGATGTCGTCGGCGTCGCGATCGCGCGGCACCCGGACATCGATGTCGTCGCCTTCACCGGCTCGACCGAGGTCGGCCGGTCATTCCTTCATCACAGCGCCGACACCAACCTCAAGCGAGTCGTCCTGGAACTCGGCGGCAAGAGCCCCCAGGTCGTGATGGCCGACGCGCCGCCGCTCGATGAGATCGCCCCGAAGGTCCTCGACGCGATCTTCTGGAACATGGGCGAGAACTGCAGCGCCGGGAGCCGGTTGATCGTGCATCGGAGCCGCCAGGCGGAGCTCGTGGAGCGGATCGCCGCGGCCGCCGCGAGCGACTGGCTCGTGGGCGACCCGATGGACGACACGACCAGGATCGGGCCGCTCATCACGCGGAGCCACCTCGAGCGCGTCCTCGGCTACATCGAGGTCGGCCGGGCCGAGGGTGCCCGGCTCGTGGCCGGCGGCGGGCGCGTCCTGGAGGGCTCTGGCGGCCACTTCGTCGCCCCCACGATCTTCGACAACGCGACGAACCAGATGCGGATCGCGCGGGAGGAGATCTTCGGACCGGTCCTGACGATCATCGCCTTCGACACCGAGGCGGAGGCCCTCGCGATCGCCAATGACACGCCCTACGGTCTGGCGGCATCGGTCTACACGGAGAACCTCCGCGTCGCCCATCGGATGGCACGCGCGCTGCGGGCGGGCACCGTCGGCATCAACACGTACAGCGAGGGGGACCTGTCCACACCGTTCGGCGGCTACAAGCAGTCCGGCTTCGGCGGTCACGACAAGTCCGTCCACGCCCACGACCAGTACACGGAACTCAAGACGATCTGGATCGACATGACGGAGACGGGGTCATGAGCGTCGGGACCGCGTTCCATCCCCGGACGGCGCCCCTCAACCGGAAGATGCAGTGGCGGGAGTGGTCCGGCTACTACGCGTCGTCCGTCTACGCCGATGCCCACGACATCGAGTACAACGCCGTCCGCGAGGCGGCGGCGCTCTTCGACGTCTCCCCGCTCTACAAGTACCGGGTGTCGGGCGTTGACGCGCCGCGGCTCGTGGATCGGGTGATCACCCGCGACGCCACGAAGCTCAAGGTGGGGCAGGTCTTCTACACGCCGTGGTGCGACGAGCACGGCAAGGTCATCGACGACGGCACCGTCCATCGCCTGGGCGAGACCGACTACCGCTGGACCGCGGCAGACCCGCAGTACCGCTGGCTGTCGATGAACGCCCGTGGCCTGGACGTGCACATCGAGGACGAGAGCGAGGCGGTGGCGGGCGTGGCCCTCCAGGGTCCGTTCTCGCGGGCTGTCCTGGAGGCGGCGACAGGCGAGTCCTTCGTCGACCTGCGCTACTTCCGGCGACGGGCTGCGACGCTCGCGGGAATTGCCGTGGACGTGTCGCGGACCGGCTACACCGGCGACCTGGGTTACGAGGTCTGGATCCCGGCCGCGCGGGCGGTCGAGGCCTGGGATGCGCTGATGGACGCCGGGGCCGACTACGGGATCCGGCCGGCCGGAATGCTGGCGCTGGACGTCGTGCGCCTGGAGGCGGGACTCGTCCTCCTGGAAGCGGACTACACGTCCGCCCGCCACGCCCTCAACCCGGAGCAGAACTACTCACCGGCCGAGATCGGGCTGGGGCGGCTCGTGGATCTCGATGCGGAGGCGGACTTCGTCGGGAAGCTCGCACTGCAGCGGGAGGCTGCGAAGGGGGGACCGGCGCGGCGGCTGGTGGGCGTGACGCTCGACTGGTACGGGATCGAGGGCCTCTACTCCGCGCGAGACCTGCCGCCGGCGATCTCGCCGTCGGTTGATCGCTCGCCCAAGCCGGTCTTCGGGGCCCGCGGCGGCACCCAGGTCGGCAAGGTCACGAGCCTCGGCTGGAGCCCCATCCTCAAGCAGGCGATCGGCCTCGCGTCGGTGCCCGCGGCCCACGAGGCGCCCGGCTCGCGGCTCCAGGTCGAGTGGACGGTCGAGGGCCGCCGCGGCCGCGTGGACGCCATGGTCGTGCCGCTCCCCTTCCTGGACTTGCCGCGCAAGCGCGCCTGACGCCGGACCGCCTCGTGAGGACGCGTCCGCTCGACGTCACGCGGGCACAGGTCCTGGCCTTCCGACGAATCGTCGGCGCGCTGGATCGGCGGCTGCCGCCCGGCCCGGGTTCTCTTCGGCGCGCGGCGTGGGCAGGCCTGCAGGACAGCATGCCGCGAGCCGCGCTCCTGTCGATCCACGCGCGGGTCGAAGGGACGGAGCCATCCGCCTGGGAAGATCCGTCCCTGGTCCAGCTGTGGGGGCCGCGGTTCAGTGCGTACGTTGTCGCGGCGCGCGATCTCGCGGTCTTCGCCCTCGGCAGGCTGCCTGCCGACGGCGCAGGCATGCGGCGCGCCGAGGAGACCGCGGCTCGGCTGCACGCCTTTCTCGGCGGCCGGGCGATGACCTACGGGGAGGCAGGGCGCGGCCTCGGCATGAGCCCCAATTCGCTGCGATACGCGGCGCCCACCGGCACTGTCGTCATCCGTTGGGACGGCGCCCGACAGCCGACGGTCTGGACGGTTGCGCGGCCTGACGTGGACCCGGCCCTGGCCCGACTCTAGCTCGCCCGCCGGCATCTGCGCGCCTTCGGCCCCACGACAGCCGCCGCATTCGCTCAATGGGCGGGGATCGCGCCGGCAGTCGGCCGCGCTGCGTACGACGCGCTGGCCGGATCGCTCGCACCGGTGCGAACGCCCGTCGGCGACGCATGGATCCTTGCGGAGGATGAGGCGACGCTCCGCACCGAGGCCGGACCTGACTCCGGGGCACGAATGCTCCCGAGCGGTGATGCGTACTTCCTCCTCCAGGGAGCGGATCGCGAGCTCCTGGTCCCCGAGGCCGACCGTCGTCTCGCGCTCTGGACCTCGCGCGTCTGGCCGGGCGCTGTGCTCCTGAACGGTCAGCTTGTCGGGACCTGGCGGCGCGCGGACCGGGACATCGCGATCCAGCCCTGGCAACCTTTGTCGCCTGCGGAGCGCGAGACCGTCCGGGTCGAGGCGGAGTCCCTGCCGTTGCCGGCCGCCCCGCAGCAGATCCGGGTCCGCTGGATCGACTGAGGGCATGCGGGCGCGATCGCCCAGCGAGCGGGCGTGACTCGGGCGTAGTCTGGAGGTCACCATGGACCAACCTGGAAGTGGCGCGATCGTCCTCGGACCGGGCGAGGGGCGCTCGATCGATCTCGGCAACTTCGCGATGCTGTTGAAGGCGGGCGGTGATGACACGGGAGCAGCGTTCTCGCTCCTCGAAGCCGCCGAGCCGGCCGGTTTCGGGCCGCCGATGCATATCCATCACGACGCCGCGGAGGCCTTCTACGTCCTGGCCGGCGAGTACCTGATCTTCATCGAGGAGGAGGAGCACCGCTGCCCGGCCGGGTCGTTCATCTACATTCCATCCGGCCTGCGCCACGGTTCCGGGTCGGAAGCGTTCCGAGTCGCAAGCTCAACCTCTACAGCCCGGCCGCCATGGTCGGCTACTTCGACGACCTGAGCGACGCCATCGCGGCCGCTGCCGCAGATCCCGCCTCGCTCGACGCGATCGCCCTGCGCTACGGAATGGAGGTTGTCGGGCCGGTGCCCGAGGGCTACCTCTGATCGAAGGACATCCGCACACGTACGCTGTGGAGCGGCGAGCTTGGCCCCAAGTCCCCGCGATCGGAGAAACAAGCGTGCGGGTGCGTCGGATCAGCTTTCTCGGGGTAAGAACCTCGAATTTCGAAGCGATGACCGCGTTTGTCCGCGACGTGCTCGGCCTGCCGCTGTCGCACGAGGAGTCGAACTGGGCGATCTTTCCGCTCGAGTCCGGCAAGCGCGACTATTTCGAGATCTACGGCCCTGGACACACGGACGAGCGCCTCATGACGGGCGCCTCCGATGGGCCTATCGCGGCGTTTGCGGTGGATGACCTCCTGGAGGCCCGGGCCGAGCTCGAAGCGGCCGGCACCGAGATGGTCAGCGACGTCATCTGGGCGGCCGAGGCGTTCGGCAATCCCGCGTTCGAGGGTTTCGGGTGGTTCTTCTTCCGCGCTCCGGACGGAAACGTCTATCTCCTGCAGCAGGACAGGAGCGGCGCGGCAACGTAAGGTCGTCCGACGCGCCCGGTTGGCGTCAGGCGGTGGGTGCCGTCTCGGAGAGGCGGCCGTCCTTCTGGGCGAAGTCCCAGACGTCGATGGCGGGGGGTTCCACACCGAGCGCGGTGAGGGCGGTGCAGATCTGGCTTCGATGATCGGTCCCGTGGTGGACGGCCTGGGCAAGGCGGATGCCCAGCGGCGCGTGGCTCTCGGACCCGTCGTCGCGGTGCCGGATGACGTTGGTCTCCGGGTCCAGGTCGCCGGCGAGAAGCGCGGACCAGGCGGTGCCGTTGTCCACCATCGCGGACCGAAGTTCCGCGAGGTCCATCGTGTCCTCGTCGATGACGGGGTGCGTTCCGCCGGTCAGGGCGATCAGGTATGAGGAGTCGCCACCGACGAGGTGGCGCATCGTGTCGAGGATCGAGCCATAGGTGCCGGGAACCCCGCTCGCGAGTTGCTCCGGGCTGAGCGTCAGGCACGTATCGATCAATTGCAGCGTCGCCCATACGTGGTGCCCGAACGCGTCCTCCAGCAACGATTTCGTCATCGATCCACCTCACTCGCGGGCGCCGCGCGGTCGCGTCCGGCTACGGCCATGTCCGCCGCCATGGTCGCCGATCTCGGGGTCACGTACCTGCCAGGCGCTCCACGATCGGGTCGAGGGGGCCCAGCTCGCCGACCATGATCGAGGTGATGCCGAGCTCCTCTCGGTGCCGAATGAACTTGTCGGTCAGTGACGCGATCGAACCGATGAAGATCTGGGGCGATTCGAGCAGTTCCTCCGCCGTCAGGTCGACGGCGGCGCGGCCGGCCAGGAAGGCGGCGAGATCGCGGGCCTCCGCGAGGGCATGGTCCGTGACGGACACCGCGGTCGTGGACGGGTAGACGTTCAGCTGCAGGTCGCTGAAGCGCTCGCCGGCGGCGGCGCGGACCCATTCGATCTTCTCGGCCGTGGCGGCCACGGTCAGCGATGTCGGGTCCGAGCGCTGGCCGGACAGGATCCGCGGCGCCAGTCCGACGATCTGCGCCTCGCGCGCAGCGAGCTCGAGCGTCCGCCGGCCGCCGCCGCCGATGAGGAACGGCGGGTGCGGCCGCTGGACCGGCTTGGGCTGGCCGTCGAGGTCGGTGATCGTGTAGTGCTCGCCGGTGAACGAGAACGGGCCGTCCGCGAAGGCGCCCTTGAGGACGGCGATCGCCTCTTCGAGCCGCGCCTGGCGGACGCGGATGGGGTCGAACGGCAGGCCGATTGCGTCGTACTCGGGCTGGTTCCAGCCGGCGCCGATCGCAACGTCCAGGCGCCCGCCGGACAGCACGTCCAGGCTGGCGAGGTCCTGGGCGAGGACCGCCGGGTGACGGAGATCGTTGTTGAAGACGAAGGCGGCGATCCGGAGGCGTTCCGTCGCGGCGGCGATCGTGGCCAGGGCCGGGATGGGCGCCAGCTGCTCGATCAGGTGATCCGGGACGACCAGCGCGTGATACCCGGTCTGCTCGGCCCGCCGGGCGCGGGCGGCCAGCTCGCGGCCGTCGACGATCTCACGGGCCTCGGCCAGGAAGTGGAAGGGACGCATCGGCTCGTCAGGCCCGGATCCGAGCGCCGGTCGGGTCGTAGGGCGGGCGCAGGTGCGGCGTCGCCGCGAAGCGGGCGTTCGCGATCTCGAGCTCGTAGGTGCTCGCCAGCAGCGCCCCGTTCGAGAGGTCGCCACCGGCGACCCAGCCCAGGCCGATGGCACGGCCGAGCGTATGGCCGAACATCCCGGACGTGATCTTCCCGACGAGCCGTCCGTCTCGCCAGATGGGCTCGTTGTGGTAGAGGAGCGGGTCCGGATCGTCCAGCACGAAGGTCACGAGCCGGCGCGCCGCCCCGGCCTCGCGCAATCGCAGCAGCGCGTCCCGCCCGACGAAGCCCCCTGGCTTGTCCCAGGCGACGCAGAAGCCGAGGCCGGCATCGAGTGGGTTGTCCTCGTCGGTGATGTCGTGGCCCCAGTGCCGGTACGCCTTCTCCATTCGCACCGAGTTGAGGGCGTGGTAGCCCACGTGCCGGAGCCCGAACTCCTCGCCGGCGGCCACGATCGTGTCGTAGACGTGGAGCGAGAACTCACTCGGGATCATCAGCTCCCAGCCGAGCTCACCGAGATAGGTGATCCGGGTCGCGCGAACCCGGGCATACCCGAGGTCCACCTCACGCGACGTCCCGAATGGGAACCCGGCATTCGAGAGGTCCGCCTCCACGACGCGGGAGAGCAACTCGCGTGAACGCGGGCCCTGGACGTTGAGCGTGGCCCACAACGTGGCCAGGTCGCGCCCCTGGGTCGCGGCCGCGGTCACCACGAGAAACTCGGTCTCGGACAGGCGCGTCACCGTCAGGTCCGCCTCGATCCCGCCGCGAGCGTTGAGCCACTGCGTGTAGACAACCCGGCCCGCCGGCCCGCCGACGTCGTTCGCGCAGAGCCGCTGGAGGGCCACCTCCGCGTCCCGCCCCTGGACGAGGAACTTCCCGAACGATGTCTGGTCCAGCAGCCCGACCCCTTCCCGGACCGCGCGGTGCTCCTCGGCGGAATGCGGGAACCAGTTCTGCCGCCCATACGAAAACTCGTAGCGAGGCTCGACGCCTGGCGGCGCGTACCAGTTCGCCCGTTCCCAGCCGGCGACCTCGCCGAAGCACGCCCCTGCGGCGGCCACGCGATCGTGGAGCGGCGAGCGCCGCACGCCGCGTGCCGTCTCGACCTGGCGGAACGGCCAATGCATGTCATAGAGCAGGCCGAGCACCTCGGTCGTCCGGTCGTGCAGGTAGCGGCGGTTGCCCTGCCACGGCAGGAATCGCCGGATGTCCACCTCGGACAGGTCCATCGGCGCGTGGCCGTCCACGATCCAGTCCGCGAGGGCTCGACCGGCCCCGCCGCCGGACTGGAAGCCGACCGAGTTGAACCCGGCCGCAACGAAGTACCCGGATAGCTCCGGCGCCTCGCCCAGGATGTAGCGGTCGTCCGGCGTGAAGCTCTCAGGTCCGTTGAAGAAGAGCTTGATGCCGGCGTCGCGCAGGACCGGCAGGCGGCCGGCCATCCGCTCGACATACGGACCCAGGTGGTCCCAGTCCTCGGGTAGCCGGCCGAAGGCGAAGTCCTCGGGGATCCCGTCCGTCGCCCACGGTTTCGCGCCCGGCTCGAAGAACCCGACCATGAGCTTGCCGGCGTCCTCGCGGACGTAGGCGAACTCGTCCATGACCCGGAGCACCGGCAGACCCGGGTCCAGACCCGGGATGGGCTCCGTGATGACGTAGAAGTGCTCGGCCGCGTGGAGCGGGATGGTCACGCCGCTCTTCTGCCCGAGCGCGCGAGCCCACATCCCCGTGCAGTTGACCACGACGTCGGCCGCGATGTCGCCAAACGGCGTGGCCACGCCGGTCACCCGGCCATCGGCGGTCAGGACGTCCGTGACCGCGACCTGCTCGAAGATGCGGGCGCCGCCGTTCCGGGCTCCCTTCGCCAGGGCCATCGTCACGTCGGTCGGGTTGGCCACGCCGTCGGCGGGGAGGTGGATGGCCCCTACGATCCCGTCGGGGTTCATCAGCGGCCACATCGCGGCGGCCTTCGCCGGCGAGATGACGTCCACCTCGAAGCCACAGACGCGGGCCATGGAGGCGGCCCGGCGGAATTCCTCGAAGCGCGCCTCGGACAGGGCGATGCCCAGGGAGCCGACCTGCCGGAAGCCGGTCCCCATCCCGGTCTCGCGCTCCAGTCGCGGAAACAGCTCCGCGCTGTACTTGGCGAGCATGCTCATGTTGTAGGTGGCGCGGAGCTGGGTCGCCAGCCCGGCGGCGTGCCAGGTGGTGCCGGAGGTGAGTCGCTGCCGTTCCAGCAGGGCGACGTCCGTGTGACCTCGCCGTACGAGGTGATAGGCGACGCTGCACCCGACGATGCCGCCACCGATGACGACGACGCCGGCACGGGTCGGCAGTTCGCGCGCGGTCGCCCTTTCGGTCATGCCGGGACGCGGGGCCGGGCGAGGTGCCGCTCGAGTCCCGCGAGGGCTTGCGGCAGATCCGCCCGTCCGAATCCGATCCGGACGTGGTTGCCGGGGTGGGCGAAGCGCGAGCCGGGCAGGAGCAGGACGCCCTCCGCCTCGACGAGCTCGGCGCAGAACCGGTCAGCGTCGAGGTCCGCGCGGAGGCGCGGAAAGCCGATGGAACCGCCCCGCGGCCGGACCCAGGTGAACGTGTCCCCCCGGCGGGCGAAGAAGTCGTCCAGGATCGCGAGGTTCCGCGTGACGAGCTCCCTCGACCGGGCAAGGACTGTGTTCCGTGCCCGCAGCCCGATGAGCGACAGGATCTCCGCCGGCGCCGAGGCGCAGATCGTCGTGTAGTCCTTGAACGCAGCGACGCGCGTGAGCAAGTCGCGGTCGCGCGACGCGAGCCAGCCGATTCTCAGTCCGGCCATGGCGAACGACTTGGACATGACCCCGAGCGAGATCACGTGCGACCCGGCGTCGACCCCGGCCGGCAGACGGTCGCCCTCGTCGAACTCGAGGTAGCGGTACACCTCGTCCACGAGCAAATGCGCGCCGGCCTCGGCGGCGATCGCCACGAGAGCGTCATACGTCCCCCGGTCCGGGACCATCCCTGTCGGGTTGTGCGGCGCGTTGATCACGATCAGCCGTCCGCGCCGCAGGCCGGCGCAATCTCGTACAGGCTCTGGTAGCCGGGCCAGGTCACGATCGCGTGGTCGCCGGGGCCCAGGAGCACGTTGATGAGGGCGAAGAGCCCTTCCTCCGCGCCGGACACGACGAGGACGTCGTCCGGCGTTGCGGTCTCGTACAGCGACGCGATCTCGCGACGGAGGAGAGGGTGGCCCGTGGACTCGGTGTAGCCGAGCCGAAGGTCCCGCCAGAGGGCCGCCGTCTCGTCGTCGGCAAGCCGGACGTGAAACTCCCAGCGCGCGAAGTACCGCTCCAACTCGAACTCGGCGATGCGCACACGCGCATGATGCCCGCCGGCGCGCCTGCCCGTATGCTCGTGGTCATGAGCGCGCCGATCATCCTCGTGGGCTCGCCGACCGCGCTCGGCGGTCACTTCGGCGGCATGGAGCGGACGCCGGCCGAGCTACGCGCGCTGGACATCATGGGTCGGATACGCGCTCGCCCCGGCCTCGGGGACGCGCCCATCCACGATGCCGGCGACCCGCCGAACGAGCCGGGCTGGGCCCCGGACCCTGACCCTCAGGCAAAGAACCGTGCGCGGATCTGTGCCTACCTGCCGCGCCTCGCCGAGCACGTCCGCGGTGCCCTGGCGCCCGCCGGGCCTGACGCCCGGTTGCTGCTGCTCGGTGGCGACTGCACGTCACATGCCGGGGCGATGGCCGGCCTTCGGCGGGCCCGGCGGGACCGGCGCCTCGCGATCGTCTGGTTCGATGCCCACGGCGACTTCAACACCCCTGACAGCACGCCGTCCGGGAACGTCTGGGGCATGCCGTTCGCGATGATCGTCGGGCGCGGAGACGGCGATCTCCTCGCGGCCTGTGACGCGCCGACTGCACGCGAAGGCGACGCGGCGCTCCTCGGCGGCCAGGTCCTGGACGAGGCGGAGTCGCGGATGCTGGCCTCCAGCCGAGTCGCCCACTTCGGTGCCGGGATGCTCGGGACGGATGCCGGCATGGCCGCCCTCGCGGCCTGGGCTCGCGTTGTCGCGGGCCGCGTCGACGCCTTCTATGTGGCGTTCGACATGGACGCGCTCGACGCCTCCGGCGACTGGGCGCTCGCGATGCGGGAGCCGGACGGGCTCCGGCCGGGGCGGGGATCCTGACCGCACGGCCGACGCAGTGGCCAATCTGGCAGAGGCAGCCCTCGGCTGAGCGGCCTCGCTAGGCTCCTGGTTCCGCCCGCAGCAGCGCGACGCTGATGGCGCGGAATTCGTCCTCCGTGAGCCCCAGGCCCGTTGCCCGCCAGGACGGGTTCGCGCCACGATCAACGTCCAGGACGAGCCCGTTCGCCAGCCGGCCCAGTTCGCCGTCGCGATCGCCGAAAGCCGCCGGACCAATGACCGCGTCGCGTGGCGCGCAGGTGTCGGCGTCCAGGCCGAGACAGGCGTTGCCCTGCGCGACGGAGAACCGCGCATCGCCCGGTCCGCGGTAGGTCACATCGAGTCGCCCGCCATCGGCGAGCTGGTACCGCCCCGTCTCGAGGAACCAGCCGTCCGGCAGGACCACGCAATAGACGGGCCAGGCCATGGCCGCCGCGGCCTGGGTGAAGAACGCCCGGTTCTCGTCGCTGCCGCTGCACCCCGCGAGGGCACCCGGTGACGCGGTGGGGCCGGGCAGTGTCGGCGTGGCGGTCGAACCGACGCTTGGGCCTGGAGTCTTGTCAGGTGTCGCGGTCGGCGCACCGGATTCGACCGGATTCGCCGATACGGACGGCGACGCGACCCCCGTCGGCGCCACGTTGGAGAGCGTCGGCTGCCCGGTCTCGCAGGCGGCCACCAGCACGAGGGCGGTCAATGCGAGGGGGAGCAGCCTGGCCGGACGATGGCGCCAGCGGCCGGCGCGCGCTCGGATCACGACCCGAGCGTAGCACGGCCGACACCGCCGGCGGATCGCACAGCGCGCAGTTCGCGCCGGCCGGCTGTCATGTCAGACGCGGAGATGCACGAACTCCGGATCCACCCCGAACACCTCGCGGATCCGCTCCGGGGCGAGGACCTCGGCGGGCGGCCCGTCGGCGACGATCCTGCCGCGGTCCAGCAGCACGAGCCGGGGGAAGAAGTGGGCGGCCAGACCCAGGTCGTGGAGGACGGCGAGGATCGTCGTCCCGTCACGGGCGTTGAGGTCGCCGACCAGGTCCATGACCTCGATCTGGTGGCGAAGATCCAGGTGGACCGTCGGCTCGTCGAGGACGAGCACCGGCGAGCCCTGTGCGACGGCCATCGCGAGCAGTACGAGCTGGCGCTCCCCGAGCGACAGCTCACGCGCGTCGCGCCCGAGGAGGTGCCCCACGCCGACTCGCTCGATCGCGGCGGCGACGGCCGCCCGGTCGCCCGGTCGCATGCCGCGGATCGGGTGCTCGTGAGGCAGCCGGCCGAGCGCAACCACCTCCTCGACCGTCGTCGCGAACGGGAGCGTCGGCAGCTGCGGGACCACCGCGAGGCGACGTGCCACTGCCAGCCGGTCCAGTCGCGCCACCGGCATACCCGCCAGTTCGACCGTGCCGGCGGCCGGCGCCAGGAGGCCGGCGACCACCCGGAGGAGGGTGGACTTGCCGGCACCATTCGGGCCGATGACCGCAACCCGTTCGCCGGCGTCGACCTGGAGGGTCACGTCGCGCAGCGCGGCACGGTCGCGGTAGAGGACGGTGACGCCGTCGAGGCGGATCACAGCTCGTAGCCCGAGCGCGTCCGCCGCAGGAGGGCGAGGAAGAAAGGCGCCCCGATGACCGCGGTCACGACGCCGACCGGGATCTCGCCGAGGAGCCGGGCGGCAAGGTCCGCGCCCACCATCAGGCTCGCACCGAGGAGTGCGGCAAGGGGCAGCACGAGCCGCGCGTTCGGGCCCACCAGGAGCCGGACCACGTGCGGGCCAACGAGGCCCACGAAACCGATGAGGCCGGAGACCGACACCGCGGCCGCCGTTGCAAGGGAGGCGAGGGCCAGCAGGATCGCCCGCTCGCGGCGGACGTCCACACCGAGGTGCGCCGCGGCATCGTCGCCGAGCAGCATCCCGTTGAGGGCGCGAGCCCGGAGCAGGATCCCGAGCGAGGCCAGCGCGATTAGTGGCGCGGCGACGGCGAGGCGGCCCCACGAGGACGAATCGAAGCCGCCCAGCAGGAACGAGAAGATCTGGCGCAGGCCGGCCCCGGACAGGTACATCGCCATGGCGAGACCGGCAGCCAGGAGCGAACTCACGGCATACCCCGTGAGCAGGAGGCTGGTCATCGGAGAACTCGCCCCGACGCGGGACAGCCGGTAGACAACGAGAACGGCGCCGAGCGCCCCCACGAAGGCAAGCGCATGAATGAGCCCGAACTGGAGGATGAGCGCCCGAACGGGAATCAGCACCGCGATCGCGGCTCCGAGGGCGGCCCCCGACGCCGTGCCGAGCACGTACGGGTCTGCGAGCGGGTTGCGGAGGAGCCCCTGGAACGCCGCCCCGGCCGTGGCAAGACCCGCGCCCACGACCATCGCCGAGAGGACGCGGGGCAGCCGCAGGTCGATCACGATCGTTTCCGCCGCCGCGGTCCAGGTTGGCGTCACGTGGAGGCCGAGCAGCCGCCGGGCCAGGATTCCGATCGTGTCGGCCGGGGCGATCGGGACGGTGCCGGCGGCGATCCCCGCCACGAGCGCGACGGCGAGCAGGACGAGGCCCACAGCCGCGACCGTCACCGGCCGGCGGGCAAGACCCGCCAGGCCGGTCGAGCCGGCGCGCGCCGCGAGGATCGCCGATCCCGGCGACACGGTCAGCCGAGGACCCCCGGATGGAGCGCCTCGATCAGGGCCCGGAGCCCCTCGACGAGCCGGGGCCCGGGCCGGGTGACGAGCACGTACGCCGGGATCGGCCGGACATTGCCATCCTTCACCGCCCGGATCCCCTCCCAGCCCGGCCGGGCCGCGACGTCCGCCGCGGTCGTGTAGTCGGCGTCGTCACCGAGCAGGATCACCTCCGGATCCGCGATGATCAGTTCCTCGAGCGAGATCTCGTAGCTCTCATCCGTGGTGATCGGGTCGGCACCGGCGAGGGTCAGCATCTCGGCGTACAGGGAACCTGCCGGGACCGTGTAGATCCTGGTGGTAGCGTCGATCTCGTAGAACGTCTTCGGCTTCACCAGCCCGGACGTCTTCGCGGCGAGCTGGTCGATCTCCGCACGCATCGCTGCGGTCAGGTCGGCGGCCGCCCCGGCGGCGCCCGCAGCGATGCCCACGCGCTCGATGCCCGAGAGCGCCTCCTCGATCGTCGAGGCGTACAGGACGATGACCGGTATGCCCAGATCGCGAAGCTGGGCGATCGCGTCCGGGGGCGTGAAGAAGTTGCCGCCGGCGATCACGAGATCCGCCTCGAGCGCCACGACCTGCTCGACGTTTACTCCCTGATAGGTCGCGACGATCGGCAGGGTGTCCGCCGCCGGCGGGTACGCCGCGATGTCCTCGACCTTGGCCACCACGCGATCGCCGGCACCGATGGCGAACAGCGTTTCGGTGGCAGCCGGAGTGAGGGACACGATCCGCTGCGGCTCGGCGGCGACGGCGACGGCTGTGCCCTCGTCGTCGAGGATCGTCAGCGGAAACGTGGGTGCGGGTGTCGGCGTGGGCGCCGCCGGGGTCGCCGTCGCGGGCGGCACCTGGGAGGCGGTCGCGTCCGGAGGAATCGTCGGGACGACGACGGCGGACGGGCTGCACGCCGCGAGGAAGGCGAGCAGCGGGATCAGCAGGGAGGCGAGCGGCGGGACGAGCCCGCTGCGTGCGCGACGGGCGCGCGGGCGATGGATTGCAGCCATGGGTTCGGGTCTCCGACCGGGGGATGGGGACCGGGTGGTCCCGGGACGACGGGGCGAACGCGTTGGCTGCCGTCAACCGGTCGGGTGCATCGGGTGCCTGCCTTTCGCTCGAAGGTCTGCATGCACCGTGCGTCGGCGACCGGACTGCCGTCGTTGGAACGACGGTTCACCGTAGCGGGACTGTGCCGGAATTGCACCGGCTTCGCGACTGCGCGGCGTGTCCTGTAACGGACGCGCGAAGGGTACCACCGGATAAGCGGCAGGTAAGTGCCGGGCGTGACACTGCGGGCCTCCGCCCTCCTCCCGCCACCCGCCGGAGGAGGTACTGCTCATGTCGAGGCGCCGCTGGATCGTGCTCCTTGGTCCGCCACTGATCCTGGCCATGGCCGCCGTCCCCGCCCTGTCCGACCGCCTCGCGGTCCCGGTCGGGGCAACCTCGCTGCTCCCGCCCGTCCCGATCTCCGCCTGCGCCACCGCCGCGGGCGGGCGTGAACCGCGGCCCGGCGCGTGGTGGCGCAGCGCACCGGTGCTCGATGCTTCCGGGGTGCTCGCCGGTTGGTCGCTCCAGGTCGGAGCACCCGGCCGCCGGACCTCAGCGCGTGACCTGCCGGCCGCGAGCACCATCAGCGGGCCCCACGGAGGGCTCGTCCTCGTCGCCGTTGAGGGCCCCGATCCGCTCGACAGCGCGTCGAGCGTCCTGGTCATCGACACCGCCCGCGGCTGCGCGGGTGAAATCCCGGTCCGCATTGGCATCGCCCGGCGGGCCGTTCCCGATCCCCGGGGGGCTGGCGTCCTGGTGCACCTGTTGGCCTCCGACACGCGGCGTGATCTCGGCGTCTGGCGCCTGGACCCATCGGGCGAACCGGCGGAGCGTGTGCTCGAACCGCTCCCAGACGCGCTCCGCGAACAGGCCGGCATGGACCGTGTCTGGACCACGGATCTCCGACAGGACACGGCCGGCCGGTCCCTCGCGGTCCAGTCCTGCCATCCGGCCGGCTGTGTCACGCGGCTCGCGGATCTGGACGGGCGGAACGTCGTCGTCGTGGCCGGGCCTGGCCAGGGGCCCATGATCGGGCTGTCGGACGGGGACCTCGTCACGTGGGGCGCCTGTCCGGGGCTCCCCTGCCCGGTCCTGATCTGGGATCGCGGCGATGGACGGGCACGGACCGTGTTCCCCGGCGCGATCGGCGCCTCAGTGGCCGCCGACGAGCGGACGCTCGTCGTCGTCCACGTCGCAGCGGACGGGACAAACGAGTTGCTGGCCGTGGACCTTCGATCCGGCCGCCAGCGATCCCTCGGCCCTGCCGACGACGACGTGCTTCCCCTGCCCGGCGGGCCCGGCGCCGCGGCCGGCCTGGAAGTCCCATCCACTGAGATCGGAATTGGCCATGCCGGGCGCACGCCGACCTCGCTCCGCCTCACCGACGTCCCCTCGCCCACGAACCCGCCGGAACAGGTGGTGCAGCCATGAACCGTGCCCTCGGCATCCTCCGCTCCGTGCGACTGCGACGCCAGCCGTCCATATTCGCCTCGGTGATGGTCGCGGCGATTCTCGGCGCCACCCCGGCCCTCGCCGACCAGGCCGATCCCCTGCTCGGCGGAAAGCCCTGGGCCCAGGACCAGGCCGTCGGCTACGCGTGGCGGAGCGGCCAGGTTCCGCCCGCCTGGATGGCTGTTGCCATCGACACAGCGGCCGCTGACGCCAACGCGACGCGTGCCTCCCGAGCGGCGGTGTTCGTCCGAATGACCGGCGGCACCAGTCTTGTCGCCTACGGCGAGCCCACCGGGTGCTCGACCGCCGGCATCGCCTGCTACAACCGGAGCGGCGCGCCGAGCAGCTTCAGGATGTGGTTCCGGGCGCACGGGTACATCTTCGACTGGGGGACCCTCCGCTGGTGCCAGGGACTTGCCGTCATCGCCAACGGCTGCTTCGACGCTGAGAACGTCGCCCTGGACGAGTTCGGGCACGTCCAGATCCTGGAGCATCACGTCAATGAGGCTGACGGTTCCGACTATCTTGACGCGGTGGTCCAGACGGTCAGCCGGGCGCGTCCGGCGATCGGCTGGAACGTGCACGCCCTCGGCCGGTGCGACACGGCACGGCTGCAACTGGAGTACGACCGGGCGGCGCCGCGGGATCCGTTCTCGACCTGCCTGGCCATCGAAACTGCGACGACGCTCAAGTCGTCCAGCACGAGCGTGTCGATCGGCGCGACCGTGCAATTCACGGCAACGCTCAGGACCACCGGCGCAACCTTGAATCGCGCGTTGGCCAACGACCCCGTGAGCGCCCGGACCATCACGCTCCAACGGCGGACGAACTCCGGTCAGGCATGGTCGAGCATCGGGACGATGGTTCCGAGCAACAGCATCGAGGGAACGTACGCGTTCACGACCTCACCGACCGCAACCTATGAGTGGCGGGCGGTGTTCACCCCGGCGGCCGGCGACGGGGCCGTCGCCTCGTTCTCCACGATCGTCAAGATCACGGTCAGCGGCTGCTCCGGCAGCGGCTGCCCTAGCGGCACGTTGCCATGAGCCGTCCACGTGACGCGGGCAGGCAGATCGGCCGAGCGTTGGCGACCGTTCTGGCTGGGGCGCTCCTGGCCGGATGCGGCGCCGGCGCCGGCGGATCGCGATCGCCTGAAGGCCCGTCGCTGATGCCGAGTTCGATCACCGCGACCGCCACGGTCACGCCTGCCGCGCCCACCGCTGTCCCGCTGCCGACGCCATCCGAGGAGCCAACCGCGACGCCGGCACCACTGCCGGCGGCCGTGCTGGAGACGGTCGATGGATTCGTGGCCGGCACCCTGGGCAGCTACGGCATCGACGGCCGGGGCGGCGACGCACCGTGGCTGCCGTTCGACAGCCTGCCGGTCGTCACGCTGGCGTCAGGTGGGATCGTCGTCGCGCGCCTTGTCGACGGGGTCGCGATCGGCCAGGCGATCGCGGTTGTCGCGGCCCAGGACGACGCCGCAGGCCTCCACCTCCGCGAGGTGATGGTCGAGATGATCGGTGCGTCCGCCGACAAGGTCACCATCGGTCCGCTGCCTGCCGGCAGCTGGGTGCTCGCGGTCCGGCTGTTCCGGGCAGATGGGCGCGGCGACGGCCAGACGTATTGGGCAGTCACGGTGCCGTGAGCAAGCGCCCCGCGGTGGTCGCGGGCTCTTCGGCGATGGAAACGAGCGACCCGCCCGGCAGGCCGGGCGGGTCGCAACATCTGGGGCTCGTGGAAGCCGGCCCGCTGCCGGCCGCGGATTCAGGCCGTCGTGACTGGCGCCGCCTGGCCGAAGATCGAGACCTGCGACGCGTCAGGCAGCATCACCCCGAAGACCTTCTGGAGGGTGAGGAGGTGGACGCAGCCGCCCCAACTCTCGAAATAGTGGCAGGTGCAATGCCACTGACCGGCGTCGAGACTGAGGTGGTGGGTGTCGTTGTCGCCGCGGAACGTGAGCGAGACGCGATCGATGGAGATTCGATCGAGCTCATGTGCGTAGCGATTCGCCTTCTCGACCTTGCCGATCAGGGAGCTGTGCATCTGGACACACCCTCCGGCCCCAGCAGGGGCAGATCGCGTGCCGCCGCCCGGTCCTGCACCACCGACCGGGCGAGGCGGTCGCACCCCGAAGCCTACACCCGGATGGCGCGAACGGCAGACCGATCTTCGGGAGCCCTGACCAGTTGATCGGACTGCTCGGCGCCTCAGGGGGCGGAGGTTCCCTCGCGCCCGAAGTCGTCCTCCAGCCGAACCACGTCGTCCAGTTCGGGCGTGGATACCTCGATGAGCTCAGACCGCTCGAGGGCGGTGAATCGATGGCGTCGCCCGGTGCGAACACGGGCCCCATCGCCCGGCCCGAGCTCCTGGTCCCGGATCGTGCCGTCGTCGTCTTCGAGCGTGAGGAGGAGCCGCCCCGACAGCACGTGGATCCATTCGTCCTTGACCTCGTGAAGCTGGAGCGAGAGGCGACGGCCGGCCTCGATCACGAGGAGCTTGCCAACGTAGCGGTCTGTTCGCGCCCAGATCAGCTCATGGCCCCACGGCTTGTCGACGCGCTGGGGCGGCACGTCCCCGGCGTCCCGATCGGCCGTCATGCGCCGCGCACCAGCCGCTCGCCCGACTCGAGGATCGCGTCCTGGAGCTCCGCCGAGGTCGCTTCCGTGTAGACCCGGAGGAGCGGCTCCGTGCCCGATGCACGCACGAGCAGCCAGCTGCCGTCGGCAAGGAAGAACTTGACGCCGTCGTTCGTCGAGAGGGCCTGCGTGCCGGTCACGGGCTGGCCGGCCAGTTCGCCCGGCGGCTCGTCGCGCAGGCCGACGAGTACGTGCCGCTTCACGGCGTCGTACGCAGCCCGCTCGAAATGAATGTCCACCCGCCGATAGAACGACGGGCCGGCGATCTCGTGGAAGTGCTGGAGCATCTTCGAGACCGGCCAGACGCCGCGGGCCCGCTCGCGCAGGAAGAGGTCAAGGAGGAGCAGGTCGGCGTAGATGCCGTCGCGCTCCGGGAGGTGCATCCCGAAGCCGAAGCCGCCGCTCTCCTCGGCGCCCATCATCGCCCCGGTCTCGATCATCTTGGGGCCGATGAACTTGAACCCGACGGGCGTCTCGAAGACCTCGATCCCGTACCGCTCCCCGAGGCGCGCCGCCATCGACGTGTTGTTGACCGAGATCGCCACCGGGTCCCGCAGCCCGCGGTGCTCGGCCAGGTAGTACATGAGCAGGCCGGTCACCTGGAGCTGATGGATGAACGCTCCGCGCTCATCGGCGGCGCCGGCCCGGTCTGCGTCGCCGTCCAGGAGCAGCCCCAGGTCGTAGCCGCCGCCGGCCAGCATGCCCAGCGCTTCATCCACGTTGGGCTGGATCGGCTCCGGGTTCACGCCGCCGAAGTACGGGTTGCGCTCCTGGTGGATCTCCGTGACCCGGATCCGGCCGCCACCGAGCAGGCGGCTGATCCAGCCCGCGCCGGCGCCCCACATCGGCTCGACGAGGACATGCGCATCGGCCGCCCGAAGCGCGTCCAGGTCCAGCGTTCGGCGGAGGTACCGCTCGTAGCCCTCGAACGGGTCGAACCACTCGACGAGCCCGGCGGCCTCGGCATCCGCGAGTGGGCGGCGCTCGAGCGCGACAGCGCCGTTCGCGGCAATGCCGGCCTCGACGATCTTGAGCATGTCCGGACCCGCGGCCGCGCCGGAAGGTGACTTGACCTTGAACCCGTTGTCGGTCCACGGGTTGTGGCTGGCGGTGATGACGATGCCGGCGGACGCCCCGCGCTCGACGACCTCGTACGAGCTCATCTGCGTGGGCACGGCGCGGGACGCGAAGACGATCGGGATGTCGTGGGCCAGCAGCACCTCGGCGGCAGCCGTCGCGAAGTGCTCGGACGCGAACCGTCGGTCATAGGCAACGACGACGCCCTTTGCGCGCTCGCCCCTGCCCAGGACGTACCGGGCGACACCATCCGCGCAACGGCGGACGTTGTGGAACGTGAAGTCCTCCGCGACCCGCGCCCGCCAGCCGTCCGTACCGAAGACGATGGTCGTGGGGGCGTTCGGGTCGGTCACGAGCGTTCCTCCCAGCGGGTCACCCGGTCGATGAGCGCCTCCACGGCCGGGCGACCAGCGAGGGCGCCACGGAGCACCGCGGTCGGCGTGGGAGCGAGAATACCGCGCGGGCCGGACGAAACGGCGAGCTGCCCGTCAACGCGTTCCACGATCAGGTCACGCGGACCCGCCTCGGCCGTCTCGTGCGGCTGGACGACGAGCCCGTCGGCGGATACACCGAGCGCGCCGGCCAGCGCGCCCCAGCTCCCGAGATCGTTCCAGCCCGCCTCCATCGCGGCCATCACGACTCGGCGATCGCTGGCCGCACTCTCCATGACGGCGTGATCGATGGAGATCGGGCGGAGCTGGTCATACGCAGCCGCGAGCCCCGCGTCGCTCCGCGCGACCGGTTCGAGCAGGGTCATCAGGCCCGTGTAGCGCTCCAGCGCGGCCCGGATCGCCATCCGCTGCCAGAGGAAGATGCCCGCGTTCCAGGCCACGCCCGGCTCGGCCTGGAGGGCCGCCGCGCGATCCCGGCCCGGCTTCTCCTCGAACGCGCGGAGCGGATGCGCGCCAAGCGCGCCGTCCTCGCCCTGGACATCGAGATCGGGGATCAGGTAGCCGTACTCCGTTGCGGCTCGATCGACCTTGATGCCGAGGGTCACCAGCGGCGCATCGACCCCAAAGGCCCCGCCGGCGAGGCCGGCGGCGGCCACGAGAACCCGCCGGAACTCGTCCTCGCGCCCGATCAGGTGGTCAGCCGGAAGGACGACCATCACCTCGTCGTCGGGCCGATCAATCAGGATCGTCGCGAGGGCGATGGCGGCGGTGGTGTTCCGGCCCGCGGGCTCAGCGATGACCCGGATCCCGGGCAGCTGATCCCCGACGATGCCCAGATAGCGCCGATCGGTGACGACCGTGACGTCATCCAGGCCGAGTGGGAACTCCGGGTGATCCACCACCCGATCGACCGTCCGCTGCAGCAGGGAACGATCGTCGAGCAGCGGCAGGAATGGCTTCGGTGTCTCCGGCCGCGAGAGCGGCCAGAGACGCGTGCCACCGCCGCCGGCGAGGATGACCACGTACATCGGTCGAATCCTAGTCCGTCGATCCCGAGCCGGTCGGATGTCACGGAGGGTCCCAGAGGCCGGCACGTTTGCCCACAAGAGGCTCCTCGCGTTGACGCGCCATGAACGGGATGCGTACCATGCCGAAACCGTGTGCGCGTGCACCCGGCGTCCCCGCGTCGTCAACAGCCGCGCTTTCCTCCCAGGAGCGTTCTTTGACCGCAGCCGTGGCCCACGACAGCAAGTCCACGCGAGACCCGGCCGCCGGTGCGGGGGGCGCGCCGGATGTCCGGATCGCCGATGTGACGAAGCGCTTCGGGTCGGTGATCGCCGTTGACCGGATGACGCTCGAGATCGCCAGTGGCGCGTTCTACAGCCTGCTCGGGCCATCGGGCTGCGGCAAGACGACGACGCTCCGGATGATCGCCGGGTTCGAGCAGCCCACGGAGGGCGAGATCTTCCTCGCCGGGCAACCCGTGGCGGGCGTGCCGGCGTATCGGCGGAACGTCAACACGGTCTTCCAGCACTATGCCCTCTTCCCGCACATGGACGTCGCCCAGAACGTGGGCTACGGCCTGCGCCAGCGAGGAACGACAAAGGCGGAGGAAGCGCGAAGGGTGGGCGAGGCCCTGGAGCTCGTTCGGCTTTCCGGCTACGACCAGCGACGAACCTGGGAGCTGTCCGGCGGCCAACAGCAACGGGTCGCCCTTGCCCGTGCGCTGATCAACCACCCCACGGTCCTCCTGCTCGACGAGCCCCTCGGGGCGCTCGACCTCAAGCTCCGCAAGGAGATGCAGCTGGAGCTCAAGGCGCTCCAGCGCGAGGTCGGGATCACCTTCGTGTACGTCACCCACGATCAGGAAGAGGCCCTGACCATGAGCGACGTGATCGTCGTCATGAACCACGGCCGGATCCTCCAGATGGGCGGGCCCACGGACCTGTACGAGCGCCCGGTCAGTCGCTTCGTCGCCGACTTCATCGGTGTCAGCAATCCGATCGCCGGCCGTCTCGTCGAGGTCGCCGGGGGCGGGCTCGGCGTGGTTGAGACAGATCGGGGGATGCGGCTTCGCGGTCGCGTGACCGACACGACGGCAAGTCCAGGGGTCGGCGACGCGGTGATCGTGGCGATCCGCCCCGAGCGCCTGTCCGTCGAGCCGGCGGCCGCTGCGAACACCCCGGACGGCGCGATCGTCCGCGTTGCCGGAACCATCAATCAGGGCACCTACCTGGGCGATCAGACCGAGTTCCGTGTAGCGACGGAGCTGGCAGGGGAATTGATCGTCCGGCGCCAGAACGCGGCCGGGGCCGGCTCCGGCTCCGGAGTGGGTCCGGGCGATCCCGTCATGGTCAGTTGGCACGAGGAAGCGAACCTCATCCTCGTTGGGTGAGACGCGCGCGTTTTTCCGGGCAAGCCGGTGAAACAAGGAGGAGGATCACGTGGCACCGAGAGATCTCGATGGCTATCTCCGGCAGCGGGCTGCCGGGACGCTGAGTCGCCGAAGCTTCATGGCCGCGGCGGGCCTCACCGGCACGGCCGCCTGGCTGGCTGCATGTGGCGGTGGAGCCACGCAAGCGCCGTCCGCGGCTGCGACGAGCGGGCCCACCGCGGCCCCGACGGGCACCGCCCTCGCCGGTGGCGAGACCGAGTTCTACATGTACAACTGGTCCGGCTACATCGCCGAGACCAACATCGAGGAGTTCAAGAAGCGCTTCTCGCTCGCCAACTTCGTGTATGACACGTACGCCAACAACGAGGAGCTCATCGCGAAGCTGCAGGGCGGCGCATCGGGCTACGACATCGCGGCGCCGACCGCGGAGTACGTCCCGGGCATGGTCGAGGAGGGCTTCCTCCAGAAGCTCGATCTGAGCCGCATCCCGAACGTCAAGTACATCAACGACACCTACAAGAACCTGTGGTGGGATCCCACGAACGAGTACCAGGTGCCCAAGGACTACGGCACCACCGGGATCCTCTATCGCGGCAAGCTCGTGTCGACGCCGCCGACGTCGTGGGCCCAGTTCTACGAAATGGCCAAGGGCGAGGCGTCCGGCAAGACGGTCATGGTCGACTCGATGGGCGACGTCTTCGTCTTCCCGCTCAAGTTGCTGGGCTACTCGCTGAACTCGGTGGACGACAACGAGCTGAACGAGGCCCGCGACATCCTGCTCGACGTCGCGCCGCACCTGCTGGCCCTCGATTCGGACACCTACCAGGACAAGATGGCCTCGGAGGAGGCGTCACTCGTGCTCGGCTGGACCGGGCCGCTGCTGGACCTTCGAGCAAATCCGGACACCGCCGACTCTGCCTACTCGGTCCCGTCCGAGGGCACACTCTTCTGGATGGACACGTGGGTCATGATGGCCGAAGCGCCGCACCCGAACCTCTCCTACGAGTGGCTGAACTTCATCCACGAGCCGGAGATCCAGGGCGCGGAGACGAACTACAACGGCTACGCCACGTGCAGTGACGAGGCCAAGAAGTACGTCGACCAGGCGCTCCTGGACGATCCCTCGATCTTCCCGCCGGCGGACGTCCTGCCGAGCCTGGAAGGCGCCCAGGACACATCCGGCAACCAGCACCGGATCGACATCTGGGAAGAGTTCAAGTCCAAGATCGGCGGCTGACGCCCATCGCCTCGCGTCTCGACAGTCGAGGCAGATGACCACTGGGGCCGCGCCGGCAGGCCGCTTCGCCGAGGGAGGGCGGGCTCGATCCGCCCTCCTGACCGGCCTGCTCATCCTGCCGGCCGGGCTCTGGTACGCGCTGCTCCTCGTGGCGCCACTGGCGATCATCGTCGTCTTCAGCTTCGGGGTGCGGGCCAAGAACGGCGGCTACGCGCCGGCGTTCACCTTTGACAACTACGTCACGGCGCTCCAGCGGACCGAGCCGTTCGTCAACAGCCTGGTGATGGCCGGGGCAGGCACGATCGGCTGCCTTCTCGTCGCGCTGCCGCTCGCCTACTTCATGGCAACCCGCGCCGGCTCGCGCAAGAACCTCCTCGTGCTCCTGCTGGTCATCCCGTTCTGGACCAGCTTCCTCATCAGGACGTACGCCTGGCTGATCATCCTGAACCCTGATACCGGGGTCGCCGGCTGGATCCAGGGGCTGACCGGCAATGAGAAGTTCGCGATCCTCGGCTCGCCGTTCTCCGTGCTCATCGGGCTCGTCTATGGCTACCTGCCGCTGATGGTTTTTCCGCTGTTCGTGACCCTGGACCGGATGGACCGCACGCTCGTGGAGGCGTCCAAGGACCTCGGCGCCGGCCGCTGGTCCACCTTCCGCCAGATCACCCTGCCCATCGCCCTGCCGGGCCTCGTGACGGGCAGCATCCTCGTCTTCATCCCGATGATGGGCGAGTACGTCATCCCGGCGATCCTGGGGTATGGGCGCTACTACATGATGGGCAACGCCCTGGTCTCGTCCTTCCTCGAGGCCCGGAACTGGCCTGCCGGTTCCGCCCGCGCCGTCGGGCTCATCCTCGTGATGCTCGTGACCGTCACCTTCTACCTGTGGTTCGTGAACCGTGGACGCCGCGTCCGCGAGGCGAGCGTCCTGTGACCGCCGCCTCGGCATCGAGCGCCGTGCTCCCGCAGCGCCCGCGGGGGGTTGACCGGACCGGTGGCCTCGTGGAGGGGTGGTTCCGCCTCCAGATGGTCGCCGTCTATCTATTCCTGTACCTGCCGATCGTCGGTTCGGCATCGCCCTTAACGACTCTCTCGTCCAGACGTACCTGCTCAACAGCTTCCTGATCGCCGTGCCGGCGGCCATTCTCTCGACCCTGTTCGGGACCATGGCAGCCCTCGGCCTGCAACGAGTGGGCCGGCGGTTGCGACTCACATTCGACGCCCTGATCTACATCTCGGTCATCGTCCCGGAGATCGTCATCGCGCTGTCAACGCTCGTCCTGTTCGCGACGGGCTTCGACGTCTGGCGGGAACTCACCGGCCAGCGACTCCGCTTCGGTCACCCGACCGTCATCGCGGCGCACGTCCTGTTCAACACGAGCCTCGTGCTGCTGCTCGTCCGGACGCGGTTGTCGACCATGGATCGCACCCACGTCGAGGCGTCGTACGACCTGTTCGCGTCCCCATGGCGGACGTTCGTCCAGATCACGTTCCCGCAGCTGGTCCCGGCGATCGTGGCCGGCTTCCTGCTGTCGTTCACGTTCAGCTTCGACGACTATGTCATCACGACATTCACGACCGGGCCGGGCTCGTCCACGCTGCCGCTGTTCATCTTCGGCCAGATCAAACGGGGCGTCACGCCTGAGACAAATGCGGTGGCCACGATGATGCTCATCTTCACCCTGGCGATGCTGTTCCTCGGCCAGTGGGTCCTGACGCGACAGGGGCGTCGCCGGGGCCAGCAGACATCGATGGCCGGGATCGTCTCCCAGCAGGGCTAGCGGAGCGAAGGAGGCGGCCCGGCAGAATCACCCACGCGGACGCGTCTCCAGACGCACCGGTTCGGACGCCGGGCCCACCCCGGCACAGGAGGAGGAACCATGGACCGAGCGCAGTTCCAGAAGCTCTATCGCGACTATGAGCGCGGCCGAATCGACCGCCGGACCTTTCTGCAGGTGAGCGGCCTGGGCGTGGCCGCCGCGGTCATCGCAGCCTGCACACCGGGCGGTGGCGCGGCCTCGAAGCCGCCCGTCGATCCGAACGCCGACTGGAAGCCGCCGACTGGCGTCGGCCTCGGCGACACGCTGAATATGACTACCTGGCCCAACTATCACGACCAGGCCACCCTCGACAAGTTCACCAGCCTCACCGGGGTGTCCGTGGCCCTCACGATCTTCGGATCGAACGAGGAGATGCTCGCCCAGCTCCAGGCTGGCAGCACCGGCTGGGACGTCCTCGTGCCGACGAACTACACCTTCGAGACGTACGGCAAGCTCAAGCTCCTCGAGGCGCTCGACCTGACGAAGATCCCCAACTTCGATGCCGCCCGCTACGAGGCCAAGTTCCTGGAGCCGGCACACTACCCGGCCGGATCCAAGGACCTGTACGGGATATCCAAGGACTGGGGCACGACCGGCTACGTCGTCAACACCAAGGAGGCGACGGCGCCGATGACGTCGTGGAAGGACTTCTTCGACATGGCCCAGGGGGACCTGTCGGGCAAGGTCATGATTCACGACTACCAGCTGACCTCGATCGGGAACGCCCTGAAATACCACGGCTATTCGTTCAACTCCGTGGACCCCAACGAGCTGGCCAAGGCGGAGGAGCTCCTCCTCGCCGTCAAACCGCACCTCTTCGCGATCAGCTCGGACTACCAGCCGCCCATGCGGGCCGGCGACGCGTGGGTCGCGATGGCCTGGACCGGTGATGGTGTCCAGCTCAACCGGGACATTCCCGAGATCGAGTACGTCATCGGGTCCGAGGGCGGCGAGATCTGGTCCGACTTCTATGCTGTCGTGGCCGGCGCCGCGCACCGTGATGCCGCCTACGCGTTCCTCGACTACATGGCCGTGCCCAAGGTCATGGCCGCCGATGCGGGCTTCCATGGCTACCCGATCGTCGACTCGGCCGGGATCGCCCTGCTGCCCGAAGACTTCAAGAACAACCCGATCATCTACCCCGACGCGGCGCTCCTGTCACCGCTCGAGTTCGGGGCGGCGGTCACCCTTACGGACCAGAACCGCGCGGATCTCTGGAACCGCGTCAAGTCGGCCTGATCGCCGGCACGACCGGTTGATGAGCGATCCCGGAGGTCGTCGGGACGGAACGGGCGGACGAGCAGGGAGCGTGGTCACCGCGCTCCTGCTCGTCCCGGCCACCGCGTGGTACCTGCTCCTCCTCGTGGTACCTCTCGGGATCCTCATCGTCTTCAGCGTCGGAACCCGGAGCGACGTCGGCGGGTACACGCCGGGGTTCACATTCCAGAACTACCTTGACCTGCCGACACGCTGGCCCTCATTCCAGAACACGCTCACCCTCGCGCTGATCGGGACGATCCTGTGCGCCGTCGTGGCGTATCCGCTGGCCTACTACCTCGCGACCCGCGCCGGCCAGAAGCGAACCGTCCTGCTCGTGCTCGTGATCCTGCCGTTCTGGACGAGCTTCCTGATCCGGACCTACGCCTGGCTCCAGATTCTCGGGTCCAACGGCATCCCGGCGTTCCTCGAGGCGCTCGGCGTGGACCCGAAGCCGGTCCTGCTGAACAACCGGGGCACCGTGCTCCTGGGGATCGTCTACAACTACCTGCCGCTCATGGTCTTCCCGCTCTACGTCAGCCTGGATCGGCTGGACAAGCGCCTCCTCGAGGCGTCCAAGGACCTCGGCGCCAATCGCGTCAGGACCTTCCTGCAGGTGACCCTGCCCCTGACTGCGCCGGGGCTCATCAGCGGGGCCCTGCTCGTTTTCATCCCGATGATGGGCGAGTACATCATCCCGTCCATCCTGGGCGGCGGGAAGGTCTACTTCGTAGGCAACGCGCTGGTCGACCTCTTCCTCCAGTCCAGGAACTGGCCGCTCGGCTCGGCCGCGGCCATTGGGCTCATCGCGCTCGTCATCGTCACGGTGGCCGTCTACCTCCGCCTCACCCGCGTCCGCGGCGGGCGTGACGTGAGCCTGATCTGATGGCCGTGGCTGGGCCGCCTCGTCGCGTCGCGCGCCCCGGGCTCGGTGCCGACCGGATCTTCCGGGCCCACTCGGGCCTCGTCTTCCTGTTCCTGTACGTTCCGATCGCCCTCGTCGTCCTGTTCAGCTTCACGGCCGGCGAGTACGCGGGCGAACTGCGCGGCGTGTCGCTGCGCTGGTACGAGGCGGCCTTCACCAACCAGTTCGTCACCCGGGCCCTCGGGGCCAGCCTGACCGTCGGGTTCCTCACGGCGCTCCTGTCCACGGTCTTCGGCACGATCGCCGCCCTCGCGCTCCAGCGCGTCCGGCCGCGGCTGCGTGCCGCGTACGACACGCTCACCTATGTCGCGATCGTCATCCCCGGCATCGTCATCGGGATCGCTTCGCTCGTCTTCTTCGTGAACCTGTTCGGGTTCCTGAACCCGTTCCTGGCGGGCGCCTGGCCGGCCGTGCTCGGCAAGGCGCCGCAGCTCGCTCCGGGCCTGCCCACGATCGTGGGCGCCCACACGTTGTTCGCGATGGCGCTCGTCATCGTCCTCGTGCGGGCACGCATCGCGG
>JACVXW010000057.1 GCA_015661135.1 Chloroflexota bacterium | reverse complement strand
CCACAGCCGGCCGATCTATGTCGAACGCAAACAGGGCTCGACCGCGGTCGAGGTGGCACTCCAGTACAACGACACCTACACCGAGAACGTCCTCGCGTTCGCCAACAACATCAATACCGTCGATGGCGGGACACACGTCACCGGGTTCCGGGCGGCACTCACCAGCTCCCTCAACGACTGGGCCCACAAGGCCGGCGTTCTCAAGGATGCAGATGGGAATCTGTCGGGCGACGACGTCCGCGAGGGCCTCACCGCCGTCATCAGCGTCAAGTTGACCGATCCCCAGTTCGAGGGTCAGACCAAGGCCAAGCTCGGCAATGCCGAGGTCAAGGGCCAGGTCCAGACGGCCCTCACCGATAGCCTTACCCAGTACCTCGAGGAGAACCCCGGCGACGGGCGCCGGATCATCGAGAAGTGCCTGACCGCCGCGCGGGCCCGCGAGGCGGCTCGCAAGGCACGCGATCTCGTGATCCGCAAGGGCGTCCTGGACGGCCTCTCGCTGCCGGGCAAGCTGGCCGATTGCCAGGAGCGGGACCCGTCGAAGAGCGAGCTCTTCATCGTCGAGGGCGACTCCGCCGGCGGATCCGCAAAGCAGGGCCGCGACCGCCGCTTCCAGGCCATCCTGCCGTTGCGCGGCAAGGTCCTGAACGTCGAAAAGGCGCGCCTGGACAAGATCGTGGCCAGCGAGAACGTCCGGCCGCTGATCATCGCCCTCGGGGCCGGGATCGAGGGGATCGGGGACAGCTTCGACCTGACGAAACTGCGGTACCACCGGGTCATCATCATGACCGACGCGGACGTGGACGGCGCCCACATCCGGACGCTCCTGCTGACCCTCTTCTACCGCTTCATGCCCAAGATCATCGAAGCCGGCTTCCTGTACATCGCGCAGCCGCCGCTCTACCGCGTCTCGACCGGCAAGGTCACGAAATACGCCCAGTCCGAGAAGGACCGCGAACGGATCATCAAGGACCGAGACGCGGGTCCTCCTTCGTGCCGAGATCGACGACGCGGCAGAGGCCGACTCGATCTTCACGATGCTGATGGGCGAGAAGGTCGGACCGCGCAAGGACTTCATCAAGAGCGAGGCCCGGAAGGTTCGGAACCTTGACATCTGAGATGCGATCGCGCCCCGTGATCGGGGGGCGGGCCTTCCAGTTCGAGCCGCACCACTGCTTCGCCTGCGGCGAGTTGAACGAGCACGGCCTGCACCTCGTGCTCCATGCCGACGCCTCCGGGTGCCGAACCGATCTCACCCTGAATCCCGGATTCCAGGGCTGGGAGGGCATTGTCCACGGCGGGATCCTCGGGACGATCCTTGACGAGGTGATGGCCTGGGCGGTCATCGGGCGCGGTACATGGGGCGTCACGGCAAGGATGACCGTGGAGTTCCGCCGACCCGTGCCGGTCGGCCTCCCGATCCGCGCCGAGGGTTTCGTGACGGAGGCGACACGGCGCCTCTTTCGCACGACCGGGCAGATCCTGGATCCGGCGAGCGGATCCATCTTCGCGACAGCCGAGGGAACGTACACGGCGGTACCGGCGGACCGGCTGGTTGCGTTGCAGAAACGCTACGGACTTCGCTTGGCCGCCGATCGAGCAGAGTCACCCGAACCGGTGGACGCCTGATGATGCCCGTGACGACGACACTTCGCAGCACGCCCGGCAGCACGCCAGGCAGGACGCGCGGCACGCCCGGAGGCCCGAACCCGGACGCGGCCGCGGCGCGATCCCTGGTTGCCGGTCGTCTCGCCGGCGCTGGCGAGCTTGGGCGCACGCTCGCCGATCTGATCCAGGATCCGGGTGCCCTCGTCGGTGCGCTTCACATCGGCCTGGCAGCCCTTGCTGATCCTGCCTGCCTCGCCGGCCAGCGGTTCGTGGCGCCCGGCATCGGGCCGACCCACGGCGTCAGAAGTCCGCTCCTTCAAGCGATCGGTCGCGGGTTCCGCGTGGCCACGCGCCGAGATTCGCCGGCATCCCTCCTCCTCGTCGCGGACCGCCTCCTGCACGAGCGGGAACGTGAGGCTCACTGGTTCGCCTTCGGGATCCTCGAGCGGACGCTCCCCAGGGAGCCCGAGCGGACCTGGCAGGTGATCCGGCGCGCCGCCCGCGACGCGTCGGACTGGATCACGGTAGACACCCTCGCCCATCCCGTCGGCAAGGGGATCCTGGCCGAGCCGTACCGCTGGGCGGAGCTCGAGCAACTGGTCTATGCCCCGTCCCGTTGGGAGCGCCGGCTCGTCGGCTCCACGATTGCCACGATTCCGTTCGTGGATCGAACGGCTGGCCGAGGACCCGCGGTGGCCGGGCGCGCACTGCCAATCCTCGGCCTGCTGATCGGTGATGGCGAGCCCGACGTCCAGAAGGCGCTCGCGTGGGCCTACCGCTCGCTGACCATCGTCGACCTGCCGGCCACGACCGCCGCCCTCGAGGCCGAGGCGGAACGGGCCGGCCGCGAGGGCGACGGCCAGCGAGCCTGGGTGATTCGCGACGCCCTCGCCAGGCTCACGCCGGCCGCCGCCGGCCGCATCCGACAATCGCTCGACGGCATCCGTCGCCGGGCCGGCGCCCCGTCGACCTCGATCGCGGCCGAGACCGCGGCCCGCTTCACCGATATCAACCCGGGCCTGGCCGACAAGCTGCCCGAACCGCCGCTGACCTGACCGAAGGAGCCACCTGCCCGTGACCGACGATATCGGCACCATCAAGAGCATCCGGATCGAGGACGAGATGCGGACCTCGTACCTCGATTACGCGATGAGCGTCATCGTGGCGCGAGCGCTGCCGGACGTACGCGACGGCCTCAAGCCGGTCCATCGCCGAATCCTGTTCACCATGGGCGAGATGGGTCTGTCGGCCACCAGCTCGTTCCGGAAGTGCGCCGCGATCGTCGGCGAGGTGATGGGCAAGTACCACCCGCACGGTGACAACTCGCTCTATGACGCCCTGGTCCGCCTTGCGCAGGACTTCTCGATGCGCTATCCGCTCGTCGACGGTCAGGGCAACTTCGGGTCCGTGGATGGCGACGAGGCCGCGGCCATGCGCTACACGGAGGCCCGCCTCACAGCGATCGCCGGCGAGATGCTCGCCGACATCGACAAGGAGACCGTTGACTTCGAGGACAACTACGACGGCACCCAGAAGCAGCCGACCGTCCTGCCGTCGAAGCTCCCGAACCTGCTCGTCAACGGCAGTTCCGGGATCGCGGTCGGCATGGCCACGAACATCCCACCCCACCACCTCGGTGAGATCGTGGACGCCACGATCGCGCTCATCGCAGACCCCGGCATCACCTCGGATGACCTGTGCGCGATCGTGACCGGCCCGGACTTCCCGACCGGCGGGACGATCTTCCGCTACGAGCGCCAGCGCAACACGATCACCGGCGAGTGGGAGACGATCGACGCGATCCGCCAGATGTATGCCCACGGCCGCGGGCGGGTGGTGATGCGGGCGCAGGTCGCCTTCGAGGAGGTCCGCGGGGACCGGATGGCGATCATCGTCACCGAACTCCCCTACCAGGTGAACAAGTCGACCCTTCTCGAGAAGATCGCCGACCTGGTCAAGGACAAGAAGATCGACGGCATCGCCGACCTCCGTGACGAATCGGACCGCGACGGGATGCGGATGTATATCGAGCTGAAGCGCGACGCCAACCCGCACAAGGTGCTGAACAACCTGTTCAAGCACACCACGATGCAGATGGCGTTCAACATGAACATGCTCGCGCTCGTGGACGGGCAGCCCCAGACGCTGCCCCTGAAGTCCGTCCTTCAGCACCATGTCGATCACCGGCGTGAGATCGTGCGGCGCCGGACGGAGTTCGATCTCGGCAAGGCGCGGGAGCGGGCGCACATCCTCGAGGGTCTCAAGAAGGCACTCGACAACCTCGATGCCGTGATCAAGACGATCCGTGCGTCGGCCGATACCGAGGTCGCCCGCAAGAACCTTCAGACCACGTTCGACCTGTCCGAACGCCAGGCCCAGGCGATCCTGGACATGCGCCTCGCGCGCCTGGCCGCTCTCGAACGCAAGAAAATCGAGGACGAGTATCTCCTGGTGATCCAGCTGATCGCCGAACTGGAGGACATCCTGGCCAACCCGGCGCGCGTCCTCGCGATCATCAAGGACGAGCTGCTGGAGGTGAAGAAGCGCTTTGCCGGGGACCGCAAGACGCGGGTCCAGGAGGACGCTTCGCGCGAGCTGACGGACGACGACCTGATCGCCGACGAGGACGTCGTCATCACGATCAGTGGCCGCGGCTACATCAAGCGCCAGCCAGTGGCGACGTACCGCCGCCAGCACCGCGGCGGCAAGGGGATCATCGGCCACGTGACGCGCGAGGAGGACGCGGTCGAGCACCTCCTCGTGGCGAACACGCACGACTGGGCGCTCTTCTTCACGAACCGTGGACGCGTCTTCTCGGCCAAGGTCCACGCGATCCCGGATGCGTCGCGCCAGGCCAAGGGCATGCCGATCATCAACATGCCGGGCGTCCAGGTGGAGGCCGGCGAGGTCCCGATGGCGACGATCACGCTCCCGACGTTCGCGCCAGGGAGTTACCTCGTCCTCGCCACCACGAGGGGAATCGTCAAGAAGACGCCGCTCGAGCAGTTCGAGCGGGTTCGATCCACCGGAATCCGGGCGATCACGCTGGACGAGGCGGACGAGCTCGCCTGGGTAGACGTCTCGTCAGGGCAAGACGACGTCATCATCGCGACCGCCCAGGGCATGCTTGCCCGGTTCGCCGAGGGCGAGGTCCGGGGGATGGGTCGCGATGCGGCCGGGGTCATCGGGATTCGGTTGCTGAAGAAGGCGGATGACCGCGTCGTCTCGATGAGCGTGGTCCAGCCCGGCGCGGACCTCCTCGTCCTGACCGAGACCGGCTACGGCAAGCGCGTCCCCCTCGAGGAGTTCCGGCTCAAGCACCGCGGCGGACAGGGCGTCCGACTCATCGCCCTCGAAGGGCGCAAAACCGGCGTGGTCGCCGCCGTCCAGCAGGTCACCGAACTGGACGAGGAGTTGGTGCTGATCTCGGCCCACGGCCAGGTCGTCCGAACCGAGCTGAACACGATCAACCGCTACTCCCCGGCAGCCCGTGGCGTCATCGTGATGCGCCTGAACGAGGGCGACCGGGTCGTGGGCATTGCGGCCTTCCGGCCGGGACTGGCGGAAGGGCGCGACAACGGCGACAATGACGATCCGGAAGCGGGCGGCTCGGGCGACCGAGGCAGCAGCGCACCGGGGCGTGGCGCCTGAGCGCTGCGGTCGGGCCCGGCGAGCGGAAGGAGTCCTCCGTGTACGCGGACCAGTTCGAGATCTATCACGGCAACTCGAACCCGGACCTCGCCCGGAAGATCAGTCGCTACCTGGCGGCCGAGCCCGGGCGGCTGGACGTGTTCGCCTTTGCCAACGACAACATCTTCGTCAAGATCCTTGACAACGTCCGGGAGAAGGACGTCTTCATCATCCAGCCCACCTGCCGGCCGGTGAACGACTCGATCATGGAGCTCCTGATCATGATCGACGCCTTCAAGCGGGCGAGTGCCGGGCGGATCACCGCGGTCGTGCCGTACTACGCCTACGGCCGGTCGGACAAGAAGGACCAGCCGCGTGTCCCGATCACGGCCCGCCTCGTGGCGGACATGATCACGGTCGCCGGCGCTGACCGGATGCTGACGATGGACCTCCACCAGGGCCAGATCCAGGGCTTCTTCAACATCCCGGTTGACGAGCTGACCGCGGTCCACATCCTGTCCAACTACTTCAAGCACAAGCACCTCGAGGATCTGGTGGTGGTGACGGATCTGGGGTTCGCGAAGCGCGCACGGACGTTCGCCGAGCTCCTGGACGCGCCCCTTGCGATCATCGAGAAACGGCGGGTCGGGAACCTGGACCGGGCCGAGCTGATGAACGTCATCGGCGACGTCCGCGGCAAGCGGGCGGTCATCGTGGACGACGAAATCGACACGGCGGGGACACTGACCGAGACGGTCCGGGCCCTCGAGCGCGAGGGCGTCGACGAGATCTACGCCTGCGCCACCCACGGGATCCTGTCCGACCCCGCGGTCGAGCGGATTGCCGAGTCGAGCCTCCGCGAGGTCGTCCTCACGGACACCGTACCGCTACCGCAGGCGAAGCGGATCCCCAAGATCACGACGCTGTCGATCGCGCCGCTCATCGGTGAGGCGATCAAGCGGATCCACCGCGGCGAATCGGTCGGCGCGCTGTTCAGCAGCGAGGTCGACTTCACCCAGGAGATGCTCCTCTGGGAGGACGGTGTCGCCAAGAAGCTCGACATCAGGAACGAGCCGGACCACGAGGCGGACGCAGAGAACACCCTCGATGCGGCGATGCTCGCGGCGAGCAAGGCGGGAAATCGGTGAGCCTGCAGCTCCATAGACCTGACGGCAAGGGCGGCCTGGAGCCGCGCCCGGCCGTCGAGCGCGACTGGCGAACCCAACTCCGATCCGCTCGCTGGGGCGCCGCCCTGTCCAGGGGTCGTCTCCCGGAACTCGGCAACCCGGAGATGAACCCGACATCCGTCACGCGATCGGTGCTGTTCTGGCTCGTGCTCGCCGCGGCGACGTTCGGCACGATCGTGCTGGGGTACGGGTCGGGGTTCTGGCACTTCGCAGGCTGAGAGCCGGTCCTGGCGCCCCGCCGGCTGAACGCGGGTTCGTAGCGCCTCGCCGGCCGAGCGCGGCACCACTTACCTGGGCGGCGCGAGCTGGATTCTGACAGATACCCACCAGGCGGGTACTAGTCGCCCGTTCCGTGACAGACGCGTCGCAGGCGGGCATTTGTCACCACCGCGGGCGCCGGGCACGCTCGGCTCAGGGTGGGGGCGCCCGGATCGCGCGACGAGTGCCCGCGTAAAGGGCAGATGACAGTTTCCGGCGGGCAGTCGGACGGAGGACGTGCGGCGGCGGCCACGCAAGGGACGACGGGGACGGCTCGTGGCTCGATTCCAGGGCCCTCGGCTAGACTGCACCGGCAATGCTGGGCTTCCTCTCGCGCTTCGTCGACTCCAATGACCGGGAGGTGAAGCGGATCCAACCCTTCGTCGACGCGGCAAACACGCTCGAACCCGAGATCGCCGCGCTATCCGACGAAGAGATCCGGGCACGCTTCACCGAGCTGCGCGAGGAGATCGCCCCGATCGCCGAGCCGGACGAACCGTCCGACGACGAGCTGCATCATCCCGACCTGGAGCGACGCCGGGACCTCGTCAAGGCGCGCCGCAAGCGGGAGAACGAGCGAATCCAGCAGGCGCTGAACGAGATCCTGCCGGACGTCTTCGCCATGGGCCGCGAGGCGATGCGCCGGACGCTCGGGATGCGCCAGTACGACGTCCAGCTGCTCGGCGCCGTCGTCCTCCACCAGGGAAAGATCTCGGAGATGAAGACCGGCGAGGGCAAGACGCTGCTGCCCACCCTCGCAGCGGCCCTCAACGCGATGGCCGGCCGCGGCGTCCACATCGTCACGGTCAACGACTACCT
>JACVXW010000056.1 GCA_015661135.1 Chloroflexota bacterium | reverse complement strand
ACCTGGATGGCCTGGTCGTCGGACACATGCACGCGGACCACTGGATCGACATCGCCCCGCTCCGCTACCGCTTCCCGTGGGGCGAGGCGCCGACCAGGCGCCTGCCGGTCTATCTCCCGCCCGGTGGTCAGGCCAACCTGGATCACCTCGCCGCGGTCGTCAGCGAGCGCCCCGGCTTCTTCGAGATCGCCTTCGATGTCCGCGAGTACGCAACCGGCGAGGCGATTCGCATCGGCGATCTCGAGGTCCAGCCGCACCCGGTCGGCCACTACGTCCCCGCCTGGACGATGGACATCCACGGGCCCGACGGCGAGCGGATCGTCTACGCCGGCGATATGGGCCCGTCCGAGATGGTCGTTGACCTCGCCCGCGGCGCCGATCTGCTCATCCTGGAGGCGACGCTGGAGTCGAGCCTGATCGACGACGAGAAGCGCGGCCACCTGACCGCCGAGGAGGCCGTGGACCACGTGATCCGGGCCGGCGTCCCGCTGGGCATCCTCGTCCACTACCCGTCGGAGCGGCGGGCCGCGATCGAGGCGATTTGCGCCGTAACGGACGGTCGCGTCACTCCCGGCCTGACCGGGATGATCGTGGAGGTCGGGCGCGGCGCCGCCCGGACGGTCGCCGGCGGCCGGCCCGTGGATTTCAGCTGGGGCTGAGCGGGATCAGGAGACCGTGAGCACCGGCTGATCCGCTCCGGCGGCGGCCCGGACGCTCATCCGTGCGGCCACAATCCGGGCGAGGTGCTGGAGCGCCACCGCCGCGACCCCCGGTTCTCGCTGGGCCACCGCCGGTACGCCCACGTCGCCGCCCTGTCGGACGGTGATGTCGAGCGGGATCCCGCCGAGGAACTCGAGACCATGTTCCCGCGCGAAACGCTCGCCACCGCCGCGTCCGAACAGGTCGATCATCTCGCTGCAGTGGGGGCAGGCGAGGCCGCTCATGTTCTCGACCAGGCCGATAACCGGCACGCTCATCCGCTTGAACATCGCGAGCGCCTTCTCGACGTCCAGGAGGGCGACCTCCTGGGGGGTCGTGACGAGGACCGCGCCGGAGATCGGCACGGCCTGGGCGAGGGTCAGCTGCGCGTCCGACGTCCCCGGCGGGAGGTCGATGACGAGGTAGTCGAGTTCGCCCCAGTCCACGTCGCGCAGGAACTGCTGGATCGCACCGCCCACGAGGGGCCCGCGCCAGATGATCGGCTGGCCCGGCGGGACGAAGAACTGGATGGAGATCGCCTTCACCCCGTGCCGGCTGAGCGGCAGGATCTTGTCCCCCGCGCCCTGGCCGGGCTGGCCGTCCAGGCCGAGCATCATGGGCACGTTGGGGCCGGTGATGTCGGCATCGAGGAGGCCGACGGTCGCGCCGTCGCGGGCGAGCGCCACGGCCAGGTTGACCGCGACCGTGCTCTTGCCGACCCCGCCCTTGCCGGACGCAACGGCGATGACGTTCTTGACCCCGGGCAGGAGCTGCTCGGCGGTCCGCGGGGTCGCCCGCCGGACCATGGAACCCCAGGTGATGTCGATCGACTCCACCCCGATCGGATTGAGCGCCGTCCGGACCCGCGATTCGATCTCGTCCTTCAGTGGGCAGGCCGGGGTTGTCAACTCGATCGTGAACGCGACCGAGACGCCGTCGAGGGTCAGGTCCTTGATCATGTTGCGGGTCACGAGGTCCCCGCCAAGCTCTGGTTCCTGGACGGTGCCGAGCGCGGCCATGACGGCGCTTTCGGTGACCTGCAGCATGGGGTTCCTCAAGGGTGCGACGGGATTCCGACGGGTTTGGCGTCGATATCCTAGTCCCGGGTCGCCATACGCGCCGTCACGCGGGTCGGCCCGGTATTCCGAGAAGGATTGGGCGCGCCCAGCGGGTCACCGACTGAAAGGCCGCGCGCGCTCAGGACTCCCCCCATTCCCGGAAGGCATGCTGTGACCAGGGACGAGACCGCCCTGACCCTGCGGCCGCCTCATGAACGCTGACGAGACCCTCTCGACTCTCTGATACGTCTTGTTGGAATACGGAACCAATGGGCCCTCAGCGACCCGGCTTCCGAGGTTCCGTGAGTTCGCCATACTTCGCCGATCCCGATGGCATTTCGTACGAATTTCGCACCGATGCCTGAAGCCACGATGGGCCTTCCGACGTTTGACACCACGCCGCGCCCGCGCCTATCCTCCGCCCACGCCTCGCACCCGGTCCGATGGGCCTGCGATCGGCGCTGCGCGGCCGGTCCTGTCGTCGGAGGAATGCAGACGCACGTGCCCGAGGTCGAGGTCCGCCTGACCCAGGTCTACAAGGCCTTCGGCGGCGACGCGAGCGGACGCCGCGTGGCGAAAACCGTGGAACCCCGCGATGACGGGCTGATCGTCGCCGTCGACCACATCGACCTCGAGGTCCAGGACGGCGAGTTCTTCAGCCTCCTCGGGCCATCGGGCTGCGGCAAGACGACCACGCTCCGCATGATCGGTGGCTTCGAGCAGCCGACATCGGGCAAGATCGAGCTGGACGGCCAGGACGTGACATGGCTGCCGCCGTACAAGCGGAACGTCAACACGGTCTTCCAGAACTACGCGCTGTTCCCCCACCTCACCATCTTCGACAATATCGCCTTCGGCCTGCGCCGCCGCCAGATCGCCGAGTCCGAAGTCAAGCAGCGCGTGGGGGAGATGCTCGAGCTGGTGGAGCTGCCCGGATTCGAGCGCCGGAAGCCGTCCATGATCTCGGGCGGCCAAGCCCAGCGCGTCGCCCTCGCTCGAGCACTCGTGAACAAGCCCGCCGTATTGCTGCTCGACGAGCCGCTGGGAGCGCTCGACCTCAAGCTCCGCAAGCAGATGCAGGTGGAGCTGAAGCGGATCCAGCAGGAAGTGGGGATCACCTTCATCTACGTGACCCACGACCAGGAAGAGGCGATGACGATGTCGGATCGCATCGCCGTGATGAATCGCGGCAAGTACGAGCAGCTCGGCGACCCGGAAACCCTCTACGAGCGCCCGAAGACCGAGTTCGTGGCCGGCTTTCTCGGCGTCAGCAACCTCCTGCCGGCCACGCTCGGAGCGGGAGACGGCGCGTACGTCGCGGCGACGCTGTCGGACGGCGCGTCGGTGCGCATCCCGGCAACCGCCGTCGACGGCAAGACAACGATCAAGATCGGCGTCCGGCCGGAGAAGATCCGCCTCCACGCGGACGCGGGTGCGATCGACGGACACATGAACCGGCTGGAGGGCCGGGTCGTGGATGCTTCGTACCTCGGCGCGTCCACGAGCTACATCATTCAGTCGAGCGCGGGGGATCGCCTGACCGTGTTCGAGCAGAACGTGGAGCGGACCTCGCACGGCTCACTCCACAGGCCGGGGGAAGCCGTTCATCTCAGCTGGTCGCCGGACCACACGTTTGCCGTCGGGGAGTCCGCAGCAGCGGCTCCCGTCCAGGTCGCCGGATGAGCGACGCAACCCCTGAACCCCTGAAAGGAACCGACCTCGTGACCGACCTCGGACAGCGCATTCGCATCACCCCGGTATCGCGTCGGGTGTTCATCCAGGGATCCGGCATGGCCGGCTTCGCGGCGTTCCTGGCCGCTTGTGGTGGTGGCACTGCCACGGAGACCCTCAAGCCGTCCGACGGCCCTGGGCCGACCGGAACCGTCGCCCCGTCGGGCCCGGCGACGATCGAAGGCCCGCTCAACTTCGCAAACTGGCCGGCCTACGTCGATCTCACCGAGGACGAAAGCTCGTCGCCAACCCTGACCGACTTCGAGGCGAAGTACTCGATCGAGGTCAACTACCAGGAGGAGATCGAGGCCAACGAGGACTTCTACGCCACGATCGCCCCGCAGCTCGGAGCCGGGCTGGACAGCGGCTGGGACATCATCGTCCTGACCGACTACATGGCCGCCCGGGTCGTGCGAGCCGGCTGGATCGAGGAGATCGATGCGGCGGCTACCCCTACGGCCCACGCCAATGTTCGCGACGAGCTCCGGGGCCTCGCCTGGGACCCGGACATGAAGTTCCACTTCCCGTGGCAGTCCGGGGCAACCGGGGTGGGCTACAACGTCGTGTCCACCGGCCGCGAACTGACCAAGGTTGCCGACCTCTTCGATCCGGCGTTCAAGGGCAAGGTGACCCTGCTCTCCGGCTATGCCGACACATTCTCGCTCGTCGGATTGCTCCTGAAGGCGCGCGGGGAGATCAGCAACGAGCCGGCCAGCATGACCTACGAGGATGCCCAGAAGGTCCACGCCTTCCTCAAGCCGTACGTGGACGACGGACACATCCGGGCATTCACCGGCAACGAGTACCTCCAGGACTTCGGCTCTGGCGACACCTGGGCCGCGGCGGTCTGGTCCGGCGATCTCGCTTCGTCCGGCGGCCCCGACGATCGGTTCGAATTCCCCGAAGAAGGTTCGATCATCTGGACGGACAACATGCTCATTCCCAAGGGCGCGCAGCACAAGCCGGCCGCCGAGGCGATGATCGACTTCGTCTATGACGTGGCGAACGCCGCCCGGCTGGCGGCCTGGATCTACTACATCTCGCCGGTCAAGGGCGTGGCCGAGGAGATCGCCAAGACGGATCCGGACACGGCCGCGAACCCGCTCCTCTTCCCGCCCGCCGACATTGCCGCCAACATGTTCCCGCAGCCGGCGCTCGAGGACGCCGACGACATCAAGTGGGCGGACCTGGCTGCCGACCTCGAAGGCGCATAGACCCCCGCGTAGCAACAGCCGCGGCCGGGGCAACCCGGCCGCGGTCGCCCTGACGACTGACGAGGCCCAACGCAGCGTGTCGATGTTCCGGAGCCGCCGCGCCATCCCCTACCTGCTCATCGGGCCGGGGCTGCTCTGGCTGATCCTGTTCTTCGTCGTCCCGAACGTCCAGATGCTGCTGTTCAGCCTGTCCGAGGGGACGCTCCGCACCGGGTTCAAGACGCCGCCCGAGGTCTGGGACATCCAGAACTACACGGGCAGCATCGCCAAGTTCTCGAAGAACTTCACCAACTCGATCGTGTACGGCGGCCTGGCCACCATCCTGTGCTTCCTGATCGGCTATCCGCTCGCCTACGCGATCCTGTTCCTGGTCATCGCCCCGTTCTTCACGAGCTTCCTGATCCGGACGATCAGCTGGCGGATCATCCTCGGCAATGACGGACCGTTCCTGAGCGTCGTTCGCGACGGCCTCGGGCTGGTGCCGGACAACTTCAGCGTGATCGGGACGCCGCTCGCCGTCGTCGGCGGCCTGACCTACCAGTTCCTGCCGTTCATGGTCCTGCCGCTGTACGTCTCCATCGAGAAGGTGGACCGCCGGCTCATCGAGGCGGCCCAGGACCTCTACGCCGGCCCGTGGCGCCGCGGCGGACTGATCGCCGGCGCAATCGCCGGCGCGTTCGTGCTCGTTGCCCTCCAGGTCGGCCTGGGCTACGGCCATATCGTCGGCGAGGATGCGGCGCCGGCCGCGGTCATCGCGGCGGGCCTCGTGGGCGCGGTGGCAGGCGGCGCGATCGGCACGACGCTGATCAGCCAGTCGTTCATCCGGGTGACCTTCCCGCTGTCCCTGCCGGGCGTCTTCGCCGCCTCGATCCTTACGTTCATCCCGGCGATCGGCGACTACGTCAATGCCCAGTTGCTGGGCAGTCCCAAGACCCAGATGATCGGCAACGTCATCCAGGGCCGCTTCCTTGATCAGAACGACTACCCGATCGCGGCCGCCCTGGCCTTCATCCTGATGGCCGGGATCCTCGTCTCGATCGCCCTCTACGCGAGGCTCCTCGGGACCGAGGAACTGACGGGCGGCACGGCATGAGCGCGGGCACCGGCGGGATCTCCCCGAGCGCGGCGGGCCGGGCCAACGGCCCCGGGACCAGTGTGCGGCTGTGGGCGTTTGCGGACCGCTGGTTGCTCAAGCTGTTCACGATCGCCGCCATCGCCTACCTGATGGTCCCGATCGCCGTCATGGTCGTGTTTTCGTTCAACGACCCGGTCGGCAAGTTCAACTTCGTGTGGGCCGAGTTCTCGATCGACGCCTGGCTGAGCCCGCTCAACCGGCCGGGGCTCGCGTCGGCCCTCGGGACCTCGTTCCTCGTCGCGATCGTCGGTACCTTCTTCGCCACGATCCTCGGGACGTTGATCGCGCTCGCGCTTGTCCGCTACACGTTCAAGGGCCGCAACGCGACGAACCTGTTCATCTTCATCCCGATGGCCACGCCCGAGATCGTGCTCGGCGCGAGCCTCCTGTCGATCTTCGTCGCGACGGCCACCCAGGAGCCGTTCAAGTCGATCATCCCGTCCGGGATCTTCTACCCGCTGGGCCTGCCGACGATCATCATTGCCCACGTGATGTTCAACATCAGCTACGTCGTCGTCACCGTGAAGGCGCGAATCCAGGGCTTCAACCGGAACCTTGAAGAGGCCGCGATGGACCTCGGAGCCAACGAGTGGACGACCTTCTGGAAGGTCACGTTCCCGCTCATTCGGCCGGGCATCATCGCGGCGGCGTTGCTGGCGTTCTCGCTCTCGATCGACGACTTCATCATCACCAACTTCACCTCGGGCCTCGTCAACACGTGGGTCGCGGACCGTCCCCGTGCGGCCTCGCTGATGGCGGGCATCGCCGGGCGCACCGGGGCGAATGTTTTCCCCGACCACACGGTCGTGCCGCCCGTGTGGGGCCGGATCACGAACCTCGAGGTGGATCACGGCGAGGGTTCGTGGCTGATCACGCCGACCGGGGAGCGTTACCTCGACTACTCGTCGGGCATCGGCGTGACGAACACCGGCCACGCCCACCCGCGGGTTGTCGCCGCCATTCAGGCGCAGGCCGCGAAGCTCCTCCACGGCCAGCAGAACATCGTCTATCACGAGGCCGGGCTGCGCCTGTACGAGCGCCTCGCCGGGCTGCTGCCGGGCGGACCGTGGGGTGCCTTCCTCTCCAACTCCGGGGCCGAGGCGGTGGAGGCCGCCGTCAAGCTCGCCCGGGTTGCTACGGGGCGTCCGGTGATCATCTCGTTCCGCGGCGGGTTCCATGGTCGGACGGCCCAGACCATGGCCCTGACCACGGCCAAGGACGTCTACCGGGCGGCGTTCGAGCCGCTCCCGGGGAGCGTGTACCACACGAAGTTCCCGTACTGCTTCCGGGCCGCCGGCGGCCCCCACCTTCCGGACGCGAACTGCACTTGCGACTGGGAAGCCGAGTTGGACCTCCTCTTCCACCAGGTCATCTATCCGAACAGGGTGGCGGCGATCATCGTGGAGCCGGTCCAGGGCGAGGGCGGCTACATCGTCCCGCCACCGACCTTCCTGCCGCGCCTCCGCGAGATCACCCGCGAGCACGGCATCCTGCTCATCGCCGACGAAGTCCAGACGGGCTTCGGGCGAACGGGCGAGATCTTCGCGGTCCGCCACTGGGACGTGGAGCCGGACATTCTGGTCATGGCCAAGGGGATCGCCTCGGGGATGCCGCTGTCCGGGATCCTGGCCCGGAAGGAAGTGCTCGCCTCGTTCGCGCCGGGCACCCACGGCGGGACCTACGGCGGGAACGTCGTCTCGTGCGCAGCCGCGCTGGCCACGCTGGACGTCATCGAGGACGAGGACCTGATCGGCAACGCCCGGGCCCGCGGGGCGCAGCTGGTCGGCGGCCTGCGCGAGCTCCAGGCGGACCACCCGGCGATCGGCGACGTCCGGGGCCTCGGGGCCATGGTGGCGATGGAGTTCGTCCGGCCGGGCGTCGGTGACGGCCGCACGCCCGATGTCGATCTCACGAAGCGGGTGATCGCCGAGGCGCTCTCGCGCAAGCTCATCGTCTTGTCAGCCGGTTCGTACGGCAATGTCAGCAGGATCATCCCGCCGCTCGTCACCACCCCCGACGAGGTCGACATGGCACTGACGATCCTCGAGGACAGCGTCCGGGCCGCCGGCGCGTGATGGGCAGCGCGTGATGGACGGCGCGCAGGATGCCATCGACCGGCTGCCGGCGACGACCCTGGCCAGGCTGGATCGCTTCGCCGACATCTTCCTCTCGCTCGACAGCGGCATCTATCCGGCGTTTGCGGCGGCATCCCACGATCCGGACGAGCGGGCCGCGCTGCTCGAACGGGTGCAGGAGATGATCGGTCGAGGTCCCCGGCGCGCCGGCGTTCTCGCAGCCCTGGCCGAGTTTCGCGAGCTTGCCGTGCAGGCGGCGACGACGGCGCTCGGCGGTGCCAACAGCGTGCTGCTGACGCGCACCAACCCATCTTCGGCCGAGGAGCGGCTGCGCTTCCTCGCCTCGCTGGAGCTCGCGGTGGTCGCCGTGATCCTGTGGGACGAGATCGAGCCAGACGAGCGTGAATCCTTGCTCGGGCCGTGGGAGGAGATGGCGGCCCGGGCGGCGGCTCGCTGACATTGGCGGCACGTCCCGAGCCCTTCGTAGCCGACAGCATTGAGATCCTGCCGGCTACGGTGGAGCGCTGGATCGATGTCGTGACCCTGCTCGGTGTGAACGGCGAACGGGGGTGCTGGTGCCAGGCCTGGCGTGGCGTTGACTCGGCGTTCGGTCGGGGCGAGCCGGGCCGAAATCGGATGAACCTCGAGTCGCAGGTCCGGGGCGGGAACCTTGCGCCCGGGCTCATCGCCTATTTCGACGGGGAGCCGCTTGGCTGGTGCGGGCTCGGTCCCCGCGCCGCGATGCCGCGCCTCGTGAACTCGCGGACCATCCCGTGGCCGAACGAGCCGGCCGTATGGTCGATCGGCTGTTTCGTGGTCCGGGCGGGCTATCGCCGCCGTGGTGTGGCCCGCTCACTGCTGGGCGGTGCCGTCGCCTACGCGCTGAGCATGGGCGCGCCTGCGATCGAGGCCTATCCGATCGATCCGGCGGGGGCGCGGGTTTCGACCGCGTTCGGGTTCGTCGGCTTCGTCTCCACGTTCGAGGCGGCCGGGTTCCGGCGGGTCCTGCTGACCGACGCCCACAGCGCGGGCCTGCCCCGCTGGCTCATGCGCCTCGAGCTCGCCTGACCTCGGCTGATCTCGGCTGATCTCGGCTGATCTCGGCTGATCTCGCCGCGTCGCCGGCCCGCCCTCGGAGCGGCGCCCGTGTCTGCGAGGCACGATCTCGAACCATGCGTGCTCGATCCATGCGGCGGGAGCACGCCGTACGCACCGCGCGAGCGGATCAAGCTCCAATTCCGTCGTGCTGATGCGTGAGGGACACAACTGCGGCGCGAGAGGTCCGGCGGCGACCTATGGGTCCCGAAATTGTGCCTGCCAGTCACGCAGGCACCTGCTCCTCCCCGCCGGCCAGCATCGAGCGAACGGTCTCATGGAGGACGCCGTTCGTGGCAAGGATCGTGCCGCCGTCGAAGATCCGGCGGCCCTCGAAGTCGGTGACCCGGCCGCCAGCCTCCTCCACGAGCACCACCGGCGCGGCGGCGTCCCAGATGGACAGCCCCACCTCAACCATGACCTCGGCCGCGCCCTCGGCGACGAGGGAGTAGCCCCAGAAGTCGCCGAACCCGCGCTCCCGCCAGGCCGCCCTGAGGAGGTCCGTGAACCCGGGTGCTGCGCCGCTGGCGATCACGTCCTGGGTGCCTGCGTAAACAATCTGGGCATCGGCGAGGCGGTCAATTCCCGTCACGCGCAGCCTCCGCGGTGCCCCGCCGCGGTCCGCGCCCGCCAGCGGGCCCGCGCCCCAGGCTCCCCCGCCCCGCCACGCGTACCAGCGGCCACCCAGTGCGGGAGCAGACACGATCCCGGCCTGGAGCTCCCCGTCGCGCTCCACGCCGAGGAGGGTCGCGAAGATCGGGATGCCGCGCATGTAGTTGTGAGTGCCGTCGATCGGGTCCACGAACCAGCGGACGGACGCGCTGCCGCCCTCCGCCCCGTACTCCTCGCCGACGACACCGTGGTCCGGAAACGCGTCACCGATGCGCTGGCGGAGCAGGCGCTCCACCGCCGTGTCCGCCTCGGTCACGAACGACCGGTCCGGCTTGCGGGTGGTCACCGGGCTCTGGCGGAAGTACCGCAGGGCGATCTCGTCGGCCGCGTCGCACCATCCCAGGGCAGCCTCCACCCAGCCGCGCAATTCGGCGTCCGTGCCGCGTCGCAGCGAGGCGCTCCACTCGGCACCGAACTCGGACCCGGGCGATCCAGGCGCCCCGCGCCCGGTCACGAGCGGATCCTCGCCCCCTCGGGGTCCCAGAGCGGCTCGCGGACGACCTCGAAGCCGACCCACTCCCCGAAGATGTCGATCTCGCCGCGCGTGCCGATCGCTCCGCCATCCGGCGGCAGGTACGCGTAGGCGATGGACCGCTCCACGGCGAACCCGTAGCCGCCGGTCGTGACCCGTCCCACGATCCGTCCGCGGACGCGCACCGGCTCATTGCCGAGGGCCACGGACCGCGGATCGTCGAGGACCAGGCATCGCAGCCCCTTGCGAGGACCCGCGGCCTTCGCGGCGACCAGCGCGTCCCGGCCCAGGAAGTCCACGCCCTTGTCAAGCCGGACCGCGAATCCGAGGCCTGCCTCATAGGGCGTCTCCTCCGGGGTGATGTCTGCGGACCAGACCCGGTAGCCCTTCTCCAGCCGCAGGGAGTCGATGGCGCGATAGCCGCAAGCAACCATCCCGTGCGAAGCGCCGGCGGCCCAGAGGAGCTTCCAGAGCGCCCGGCCGTATTCGGCCGGTGGGTACAACTCCCAGCCCAGCTCCCCGACATAGGTGACGCGGAGGGCCAGTACGGGGATCTCCCCGATGGAGATCTCGCGCGCCGTCATATACGGAAACCCGGCGTCCGACACGTCGTCCTTCGTGAGCGGCGCAAGGATGTCCCGGGCCCGCGGCCCCCAGAGCCCGAAGCAGGCGCGCGAGGACGTGATGTCGCGGACGCGGACCGAACCGTCGCCGCCGTCGGCCGGCAGGTGCTTCCGGATCCAGCCCAGGTCGTGGTTGCCGAACGCCGTCCCGGTCACGATGAGGAAACGGTCGTCCGCCAGTCGGGTGACCGTGAAGTCGCACTCGATCCCGCCGCGGCGGTTGAGCATCTGGGTGTAGATGATCGAACCCACCGGCCGGTCGATGTCGTTATCGCACAGGTGCTCGAGGAAGGCGAGGGCGCCGATCCCCTCGATCTCGATCTTGGCGAAGCTCGATTCATCGAACAGGCCGGCGGTTCGGCGCGTCGCCAGTGCCTCGGCGCCGATCGCGGGCGACCAGTGCTCGCCGGCCCAGCCGCGCGGCCGGAGCGCCTCCAGCGCAGCGCGGGACGCGACGCCGGCGCCGTCCTCGTTCGGGGTGAACCAGTTGGGCCGCTCCCACATGGATTTCTCGCCGAACACGACCCCGAGTGCAGCCAGCTCGTCGTAGGCGGGTGAGATCCGGAGCGGCCGGGCGGCCTGGCGCTCCTCGTTCGGGTAGTGGATGTCGTAATAGGTGGCGTAGTTCTCGTAGCTCCGCGCCAGGGTGAGCTTCTGGCTCCGGTACTGGCCGCCGAACCGACGGATATCCATCTTCCAGAGGTCCAGTTCGGGTTCCCCGTCCACGATCCAGCGGGCCATCTGCTGGCCGATGCCGCCGGTCCCGGCGATCCCGTGGGCGCAGAACCCCGCCGCCACGAAGAAGCCGCGGACCTCGCTCTCGCCGAGGATGAACTCGTTGTCCGGGGTGAACGCCTCGGGGCCGTTGATCATCCGCGTCACGCCCGCGTCGGCGATCGCGGGGACGCGCCGGATGGCGCCCTCCATGATCGATTCGAAGCGCGGCCAATCCGGGTCCAGCAGGCGATGGTTGAAGTCGGGCGGCACGCCGTCCAGGGACCAAGGGGCGGGGTCTCGCTCATAGCCGCCCATGCACAGCCCGCCGACTTCCTCGCGGAAGTAGCACAGGTTGTCCGGGTCGCGCATCGTCGGCAGGCCCGGCTCGACGCCCTCGATCGTGTGGGTGAAGAGGTACTGGTGGGCCATCGGAATGATCGGGACGGTGACGCCGGCGAGGCGGCCGATCTCCGGGGCGTACATGCCCCCAGCGTTCACGACAACATCAGCCGCGATCGTTTCGCGTGCGCCATCGCGCGCCTCGACTTCGACGCCGGTGACTCGGCCGCGCTCCACGTTGATCCCGACCACCTGGGTGTGTTGCCGGATCTGCGCCCCGCGGGCGCGCGCACCGGCCGCCAGCGCCTGGGCGAGTCCCGACGGATCCAGCCAGCCGTCGGTCGGCAGCCAGACAGCACCGAGGACGCTGTCCAGGGTCATCAGCGGGAAGCGGTCCTGCGCCTCCCTCGCCGCGATCAGTTCGAGCGGCAACCCGAAGGTCTTGGCCCAGCCGGCCTGGCGCTGGAGCTCCTCGTAGCGCGCCTTCGTGGAGGCCAGCCGGAGCGAGCCCACCTCGTGCCACGAGACGTCCACCCCGGTCTCGGCGGTCAGCCGCCGGTAGAGGGCCGCGCCATACATCATCATCCGGGTCAGTGTCACGCTGGAGCGGAGCTGGCCGACCAGGCCGGCGCTGTGGAACGTGGAGCCAGAGGTCAACTCCGCCCGATCGACGAGGACGACGTCCCGCCAGCCGAGCTCCGTCAGGTGATAGGCGATCGAGGTCCCGCCGACGCCGCCGCCGATGATCACCGCCCTGGCGTGCTCCACGATGCGCGTGCCCTCCGTGCCTGATTCCGGACCCGTCGTGACAGGGTACCGAGCGGCGCCGCCCGGCGTGGGGTCGGCGGGCTCAGGTACCCTCTCGCTCCGTGGAACCATCCATCCAGGAGGTCATCGACGCGATCCCCGCGTGGGCCGGGCGGATGGTCGCCGCCGAGCCGATCTCGGGCGGCCTCACGAACCGGAACTTCCGCGTCACGGTGGACGGAGTCCCCCACTTCGTGCGGATCCCGGGACCGGGCACGGACCTCCTCGCGGTGGACCGCGGGAACGAGCTCCACAACACGCGCGCGGCCGAGCAGGCGGGCGTCGGGGCCCGGGTGCTCCACCACGTGCCTCGCTGGAACGTCATCGTCCTCGAGTGGCTGGACGCCCGGACGATGTCCAACGCCGCGTTCCAGGCGACCGGCGGCGCTTCCGCGACGACTTCGACATGGTCGCCCTGGCCGCTCGCTATCTCGCCGTCATCGACGAGCGCGGGATCCCCGTACCGGCCGGCTATCGCGAACATCTCAGCGCCGTCCCCCGCATCGACGCCGCGCTCCGGGCGCATCCACTGCCGACCGGCCCGTGCCACAACGACCTGCTGGCGGAGAACTACCTCGACGACGGGGTGCGGCTCTGGATCGTGGACTACGAGTACAGCGGCAACAGCGACCCGACCTTCGAGCTGGGCAACACGGCCCAGGAGCTCGAGTTCGACGAGGCCCGGCTGGCCGAACTCATTGCGGCGTACTTCGGGGCGGCCACGCCGGCGCTCCTGGCCCGCTGCCGTCTCCAGATGATCATGTCGGACGTCGGCTGGACGCTGTGGGCCGCCATCCAGGCCCGGATCTCGCCGATCGACTACGACTTCTGGGGCTGGGCGGTGGATCGCTGGACGCGGGCGCAGGCGATGATCGACGGGCCCGACTTCGAGGCCTGGCTGGCCGCGACCGCCGCACCCTGAATCGAACGACCCGGGCGATGCCCGGGCCGTTCCGACGAACTGGATGAACCCACGACTCACTCGGGCGGGATTTCCTTGAAGGCGTAGTCCACGTTGATGCCGCTGGACCGACGCACGAAGTACGTGACGAGGTACCAGCCGAGCGAGAACAGCAGAACGCCGGCGACCACCTGGTAGGCGAGTTCGCTGGTCAGCCCGAGGGTCGAATTGGTCAGGAACAGGTAGATGAAGTACCCGCCGGCAATCGCGCCGACGGTGCCGACGATGGTCACGAGCGGGACGCCCATGAACTTGTACGCCGCACCCGGGGATGCCTCGTAGAGGGCCTTTGCGCGGAACGGCAGCAGGGCACCCGCGATGGCGGTCCCGACGAACACGTAGCCGCAGGCGAACGTGACCCCGAGCGTGAGTGACGTCCAGGTGGTGGTGCCGCCCGCTCCGTCATCGACCGAGTAGTTGCTGTACAGCCAGATGACCGGCAGGCTCGCCACGAAGTAGATCACGTGCGCGTTCACTGGTGTGTGCAGCCGATCGGACACGCGGCTGACCATCTCCGGGAGGAGGCGGTCCAGCGACATGGCGACCATGACCCGGGTCATGCCGATGTAGCAGTTGTGGACGATCTGGTGGGCGTTCAGGATGAACCCGAGCGCGATGACGATCGTGACGATCGGGTTGTTGGCGATCGCCGTGGCGATGATGTTCGGCCACAGGTATGAGCCCGCCAGGGATGCTTCACCGACGAGGCTCCAGTAGCCCGAACCGGCGACATACAGGAACTCGGTTCCCACCGCGCGCTCCAGGACGAAGGCGAGCAGGGCAAGCAGCACGCCCGTCAGCACGAGCGAGCCCACGATGATGAATAGTTGGTCCTTGAAGGAGCCGGCCGACTTGATCTCGCCGTTCTGCTGCGCCGAGTACGTTGCCCACTGGAGCGAGGTCCAGGCGATTGGCGCAATCAGGAGTGTGGCCAGGAGGCTGAACGGCGGGTTCAGGTCCACCCCCGCACCCTGCGCGGCGGCGATCGCATCGGCGGTGAACGTGCCCGACCCGCCGATCGCGGCCGAGAACGCGTCAAGCCTGCCGGGGACGTCGGCCGCCACGGTGGTCGCGAGAACAAAGAGCATGGTGCCGAACGACAGCAAGATCGCGATCCACATCACCTTCTGCAGGCGGACGTAGTTCTTGAATCCGGAAGTCAGGATCAGCATGGCGACAAGCGCGTTCCCGATGCTCGTCACGACGATGCCGGTCCCGGTCGTGAACCAGGTCGCGATGTCGACGAACGCCGCACTTCCCGTGGCTGCGCCGAGGCCCAGGAACAGCGGGGCGAACCCGAGGGCGGATAGCAGCCAGCCCGAGAGCGCGACCCACTGGAGGATCCAGATGACGAACCCGGAGAAGACGAGCGTGAACCCGATCCCGCCGCCGAGCACGCGGCTCTGGAAGACGTAGTCGCCGCCTGACCGCGGCAACGCGGTCGAGAGCCAGACATAGGCAAGCGCGATCGGGATCTCCAGCACCATGGCCAGGAGGATGCCCCAGACGAGCTGGCCGCCCGGCAACGCACCCGGCGCCCAGAGGTACGTCCAGGGAAAGATCAGGCCCATCGTCAGGACGTTGTAGACGAACGCCGATCGCGCGGACATCACGCGGACAAGGCCGGAGGACTTCCGGACGAAGACCTCGGGCATCGTGGTTGCAGCTGCCATGCCATCACCTCGATACAGGGGAATGGACCGGCGACCCTCCCTCCGGATCGCCGTACTCCTGGGACCTATGCCTCGATCCTGCCTCCTGCGATCTGCCCTCCCCCGCTCATCCCGCGGTCATCTGATAACTGGTGACCTTGCCGCCGGCGATCGTCAGCAGGCACCCCCTGAGCACGCCCTCGCCGTACTCGCTGCCGGGGTTGACGCAGACGGTGCGTCCGAGCCTGGCCGCGGCCTGCGATTCGTGGATGTGGCCGTGCAGCCCCAGCATCGGTTGATAGCGCTCGATCGCCTCGCGAATCGACGTGCTCCCCGCGCCATACAGGACCGGTTGCCCTCCCTTTACCACCTGGCTCGGCGGATCTGTTGTCGCATCGAGCATCGGGCAGGTGTCAAGCGTTGAATCCACCGGCGGGGCGTGGAAGTTGAAGATCACCCTGGTGTGATCGGCGAACGGCGCCGCGAGCGCCGCGATCCGCGCCGCCAGGCCGGCTTCGTCGTCCTCCCGGGGCGTCTTCCACGGTGTCGGATTGACGTACGGCATGCTGATCATCACGTGGTCGTCGTCGAGCGGCACGGCCCGGTCCTCGCAGGCGACGAACGTCTTGGTATCCGTCCGGTCCATCGTCGCCATGACCTCGGCCAGGTCGTCATTGCCACCGGTGGCGTAGACCTTGACTCCCGTCCCCGCGAGGCGTGATTCGGCGAGGTCGATCCAGCGAGCGAGCCGCTCGGTCGCGAGCCGGACGAACAATCGCTCCACCGCGTCCGGATCGGCCTGCGTGGTCCGGTACTCGTCCTCATCCATGACCACGTCGTAAAACCCGAGATCGCC
>JACVXW010000055.1:1849-12793 GCA_015661135.1 Chloroflexota bacterium | reverse complement strand
CTGGCGGGACTCCCGGTCGAAGTCGGCGGGTTGACCGTCAACCGGCTGTGCGGGTCCGGGCTCCAGGCCATAAATTCGGCGGCCCACGCGATCGCGGTGGACGACGGCGACGTGTTCATCGGCGGCGGCGTGGAGTCAATGACCCGCGCGCCGTACGTCCAGCTCAAGGCTGAGGCGGCATGGGACCGAGGTTCGCGCGAGGCGGTCGACACCACGCTGGGCTGGCGGTTCGTCAACCCCGCGCTGGCCGCGGCGCACTATCCGTACTCGATGGGCGAGACGGCGGAGAACGTCGCGGAACGATGGACGGTGAGTCGCGAGCGGCAGGACGCGTTCGCCCTGCGCAGCCAGCAGCGGGCCGTCGCGGCGATCGAGCGCGGGGCGTTCGACGGCCAGATCGTGCCGGTGCCCGTCCCGCAGAAGAAGGGCGATCCGATCCTCGTCACGCGCGACGAGCACCCCCGCGCGCACAGCTCCGTTGAGGCGCTCGCTCGGTTGCGACCCGCGTTTCGTGACGGCGGGTCCGTGACCGCCGGCAACAGCTCCGGGATCAACGATGGGGCGTCGGCGGTGCTGCTCGTGGAGGCGGATCGGGCCCGCGCCCTCGGCCTGAAGCCGCTCGCGCGCGTGGTCGCCACCGCGGTCGCCGGCATCGACCCCGCGATCATGGGCGCCGGCCCGATCCCGGCCGTCCGCAAGGTGCTCGCCCGAGCCGGCATCGGCGTCGGGGACCTGGACCTCGTGGAGTTGAACGAGGCGTTCGCCAGCCAGTCGGTCGTTTGCATCGACGAGCTGGGCCTGGACCCGGAGCGGGTCAACGTGAACGGCGGCGCCATCGCGCTCGGGCATCCGCTCGGGATGAGCGGCGGTCGGTTGGTGACCATGCTGGTTCACGAGCTCGCCGCGCGCTGCGGCCACTACGGCCTCGCGACCATGTGCATCGGCGTGGGCCAGGGGATCGCCACGGTCGTGGAGCGCATCGAGGAGTAGAGCGTGCGGGGCGGGCGGGGCGTGGCCGCCGGCGGCACCGTGCGCCGGGGAGCGGAGAGCGCCGCGCTGTGCGTGACAGGCACATTTCTCTGGGCGAACAGCAGGCGCTGTCTCTCGAGGGCACAATCGAGACTCGCTTCAAGGCCAAACCGCCGCCGATCCGGCTCCATCTGTGCGGGCCACACCCATTCTCGCGACTTCCCGGCGGATCACCGCGACTTCCCGGCGGATCACCGCGCCTCCTCGCCGAAATCGTGCCTGACAAACACAGTGGGGCAGTGCCTTGGAAGGCCGACACCACGGCCTGCGGGGGCCTGCCGGCGGACCGGCACGAAGTCCCGACAGGCTCGGCGTGCGGGCCAGCCACCAAGCGCGAAGCGAATGACCGCCGATCAACTCACGGCCACGCATCAGGGCGAGGTGGGAGGCCGCGTCCCGAATTAGACGGGGGTCCTTGTCGAAATCGGTTGACCTGCGTACGATGAGCGCCTCGGGCGCAGTGGGCGGCCGGGCACCAAGGCAAGGCAACCCAGTCCTCTGGAGAGGAAGCACCGCATGATCGACCAGCAGCCGACCGTTCTGTCCCTCACCGACGCCGCGGCGTTGAAGCTGCGCGAGTTGACGAAAGAGGAGACGAACCCGAACGTCGGCCTGCGCGTGTACGTGTACTCGGGCGGTTGCTCGGGCTACAAGTACGGGATGATGCTCGAGGACGCTCCCACCGCCGAGGACAACGTCCTCGAGGCCAACGGCGTGAAGGTCTACGTGGACGGCCAGAGCATCTCGCTCCTCCAGGGCTCGTCCATCGACTACGTGGACACGCTGATGGGCGCCGGGTTCACCGTGAACAACCCGAACGCGACCTCCGGCTGCGGCTGCGGCAACAGCTTCCGCACCGCGGATGACGCGGGCACGGCCCGCTCCTGCTCGCACTGACCCTCGACCACGGGCGGCCGGGCAAGCCGACTGTCGAAGCCGCCGGGCGACCGGCGGCTTTCTGATTCCGGATCGACCCATGGCCCACTGCAGATGACCGCTCGGAACGCGGCCCTGCGAGCCGCCGACGCGGTCGCGGACCGATTCCTGGCCGACAAGCACATTCCGGGCGTGGCCTACGGTGTCGTCGCGCGCGGCGACCTGATCCACAGCCGCGGGATCGGGACGCTTCGCGCGGGCGAGGACGCTCCGCCGGACGCGGAGAGTGTGTTCCGGATCGCCTCGATGACCAAGAGCTTCACGGCGGCCACGCTCCTCAGCCTCCGCGACGAGGGCCGGCTGGCGCTGGACGACCCGATCGCCCGCCACGTCCCGGAACTCGAGGGCTTGCGCGGCCCGACCGCTGATTCCCCGCCGATCACGGTTCGCCACCTCCTGACGATGTCATCCGGGCTGGCGACGGACGATCCGTGGGGCGATCGACAGCAGGGTCTGGACCTCGCGGCGTTCTCCGAGCTGCTGCGCGGGCCGCTGACCTTCGCCTGGGCACCGGCCACGCGGTTCGAGTACTCGAACCTCGGCTACGGGATTCTGGGCCGCTTGATCACGAACGTCGCCGGTGCCGAGTACCGGGAGGTGGTCGGGGAGCGCCTCCTCGGGCCGCTGGGGATGCACGCCACGACGTACCTGGAGGCTGAGGTGGAACCGGCGCGGCTTGCCCACGGCTACCTCTGGCGCGACGACGCCTTCGTCACGGAGCCTCGGGATCCGTACGGTGCGCTCGCCTCGATGGGTGGCGTGCTCAGCAGCGTCCGCGACCTCTCCCGTTGGGTCGCGTTCCTGGCCGACGCCTTCCCGGCGCGCGACGACCCCGAGCCGCCGGGTGGGCTCCCGCTCTCGCGAGCCAGCCGGCGCGAGATGCAGCAGGTCCACCGCTCGATGCCGCCGGATGTGTCGTTCCCGTCGCCGGATGCGGATCCGACGGTGATCGGTACCGGGTACGGCATGGGCCTGTTCGTCCAGGATGACCTGCGCTGGGGCCGGATCGTGGGGCACAGCGGCGGCTATCCCGGCTTCGGGTCGAATATGCGCTGGCACCCGGCGTCGGGACTGGGTGTGATCGTCCTCGCGAATCATCGCTACGCGCCGAGCACGAAGCTCGCTCGAGAACTGATGGAGTCGCTCCTCGCGGCTAACGTGGTGCCGGCCAGCCGGCTCCGGTCGGCGGCCTCGCTGCAGGCCGCGCGCCGGGACATCGAGCGCCTGCTCGTCGCCTGGGACGACGATCTCGCCGCGAGCCTGTTCGCGATGAACGTGGACCTCGACGAGACGATCGCCGGGCGTCGAGCCTCGATCGAGCGAATCTGGCAGGACCACGGCCCGCTGCATCCGGATCCGGATCTCACGGAGGCGGCCGACTCGCCCCTCCACGCGATCTGGTGGCTCCTTGGCGAAGAGGGAGGCCGCGTAAGGGTCGAGGTCCGCCTCTCGCCCGAGTCACGGCCGCGCGTCCAGACCCTCGACATCCGGGAGGTCCCCGCGCCGCCGCCGGAGCTCACTTACATCGCCGTCTCGATCGTGGCGGCCGTCAACGGGCCGGATCCAGCAGTCCCCACCGATCTCGCAACCGCTCCCGAGGTGGATCGACCGGCGCTCACGCGTGCCCTCCGGATCGTCGCTGAGCGTTTCGCGCCGCTCACCCTTGGACCCGCGACCGCGGTCGAGGCAGACGTGTCGGCAACCTGGCGGCTCCGTACGGCACCTCGCCCTGAGCGGGAGATGACCGAGCTGGACCTCCAGATCACCCGCGACAGGGACTCCCGGCTTGTGAGGGACGTGGCAATCGTTCAACGGGGCCTGTCGCGACTTCGGTACGCCGACTGACGTGACAGATGCGCCCCGGGCGCATGACGGGTCACGCGGAGTGGTACAACGGTCCCGTGTGCAGGCCCTCCGGCCCGCCGAGCGCGAGACGACGATGACGACGGGTAGCCAGGTCTCGTTCCGTCCGTGGATCGCGGTCCCGCTGGTCGGGGTGATCCTGATCGGCCTCTTCTACTTCCTGTCCCCTGGCTCGGTCGAGCAGTCGGTCGTGTACGACCTGCTCGGCCTGCTTGTCGTCGCGGCGTCGCTCGTCGCGCTCCGCGGCCATCGGCCGGCCGGCTGGCTGCCATGGCTTCTCATGACATCCGGGCAGCTCGCCTTCGTCGCCGGCGACATCCTCTGGACGATGTACGCGGCGCAGGGGCAGGACCCGTTCCCGTCCATGGCGGACGCGCTCTACATCCTTGGATACCCGATCATGGCGCTCGGGCTGACGCTGGCCATTCGGCGTCGCATCACCGGCGGCGACCGGGCGGGCCTGCTGGACGCGGCGATCCTTGCGACCGGTACGGCCGTGGTCTGGTGGGCCTTCGTGCTGGGTCCGCTCGTCACCGCGGGCGATCCGGACCCCATCTCGTTCGCGATCGCTCTCGCCTACCCGATCGGCGACATCTTGCTCATCGGCATCGCCCTCGGGCTGGTAATGACGCCGGGTGCGCGATCGCCATCATTCCGGCTGCTCATCGGCAGCCTGGCCCTGACGCTGGTCGCCGATCTCCTGTTCGGGTTACAGAGCTTCGAGGGGACCTACATTGACGGGGGCTGGCTGGACGGCGTCTGGCTGCTGGCGTATGTCCTGTTCGGCACGGCGGCTGCGCACCCGACGATGGGCGTCGTGTTCGAGCCGCGGCCGGTCTCGGTCACGCTCCTGGGTACCGTCCGGCTCGTCCTGCTCGCCGGCGCCATGCTCGTCGGCCCGTTGCTGCTGGCGTTCGGCCGCAACGAGGCGGATTCGATCGTCCTCGTCGTCGCCGGTGCGAGCGCGGTGATCTCGGTGCTCGTCCTCGCCCGCCTGTCCGGCATCGTGCAGCGGCTCGATCGTGACATCGAGCGCCGAAAGGCCCTCGAGCAGCAGCTCTCGTTCCATGCCTACCACGACCCGCTGACGGGTCTGGCCAATCGTCGGCGATTCATGACCGCCGCCGCCGAGGCCCTCGCCGCACCGGAGGGCTTGGCCGCGCTCTTCGTGGACCTGGACGACCTCAAGACGATCAACGATGAGATGGGCCACGACGCCGGGGATGCGCTCCTGTCGGCGGTCGGCCATCGGCTGGTGGCCTCGGTCCGGCCGGGCGATCTCGCCTGCCGGCTCGGCGGCGACGAGTTCGCCGTCCTTCTCCCCGACACGGATCGCCTCGAGGAGGCCGAGAAGGCGGCCGCGCGGATCCTCGAGGCGATCGCGGCCCCGCTCGAGATCGAGGCCGTGCCCGTGCGCGCTGCCGCGAGCATCGGCGTCGCGATCCGCCACACCGGCGAGGTGATGGGCGTGGACGACCTGATCCGCCGCGCCGACGCCGCGATGTACCAGGCCAAGGCCCGCGGCAAGGCGCGGTCGGCAATCTGGACGGCGGACCTCGAGGCGGCCCCGACGCGGTCGGCGTCCGTGCGGTCGGCAGCCCGCGGGCCAGCACCGGCCGGCTGAACCTCCGGCTGGCTGAACCTCCGGCCGGCTGAACCACCGGGCCGAGCCGTCAGCGGATTTCGAAGGACCGCTTCGAGAGCCCGTAGGCGTAGCCTTCGATAGCGAACTTCGGGGCGTCGTCCGGGCGAGCCACCGCTCCGAGTGTCACGAAGAGCGGGGCGAAGTGCTCGACGGTCGGATGCGCGTAGGGCATCCCGGGCGCCTTGGCGCGGAAATCGAAGAGCGTGTCCAGGTCGCCGCGCTCGAGGGCTTCGCGGGCCCAGTCGTCGAAGTCGATCGACCACTGTGGGGCGCCCGGCTTGCCCATGAAGTACTCGCGGATGAACGGCAGGCCGTGCGTCATGAACCCGCTGCCGACGATCAGGACGCCCTCGTCACGGAGCGGCGCCAGGCGCTTGCCGACCTCGAACAGATGCTGTGGATCCAGGTCCGGCATGGACATCTGAAGGACCGGGATGTCCGCGTCCGGGAACATCGCCTTGAGCGGGACCCAGGCGCCGTGGTCCAGGCCGCGCGTCTCGCGATCCAGCACCGGTTCATTGGCCGGCATCAGGCCTTTGACCTTCGCCGCCAGTTCCGGCGCGCCGGGCGCGTCATAGGTCATCTCGTAGTAGTGCTGCGGAAACCCGTAGAAGTCGTAGACGAGCGGCACCTTCCGGGTCGCGCTCAGCGCCAGCGGCGCCGTCTGCCAGTGCGCGCTCACGATCAAGATGGCGCTCGGACGGGGGAGGTTCGCGGCCCAGCCATTGAGCTGGCCCATCCAGTCCGCATCCTCCAGCAACGGTGGCGCTCCGTGGCCGAGGTAGAGGGCAGGCATCGGCCCGGCGGTCTCGCTGGGGAGGGCTGGTTCGGTCATGTGGAAGGGGCTCCGTCTCGCCCGGGAGGGCTCTGTCATGCCTGCCGGTTCACCCGACCCGGACACAGTACCGTGCCCGGGCCGAGGAGCGACTCGTCAGGCGGCGATCGCCTTGTCGGGGGCACCGATCAGGACGAACGAGGATTTCCAGCTGCCGCCCGTGCGGAGCTGGAGGGCGATGTTGAGCCACGCGAGGGACTCGAGCTCGCGCAGCTCGGCCACGGTGGTCTTGGCGTCTGCGTCGTCCGCGGCGATGAGCCCGTCGACGGTCTGTCCGTGGACTGCCGTGTCCGCCTGGATCGAGGCGAACAGCGTGTTGAACGCCTTGACGACCCGGGCTCCCGGCAGCTGCGCGGCGATGCGCTCCGCGCCGGACGGTCCACCGTCCGTGGCAAGGCCCGAGTAGTCCGCCTTGAGCGGGTTTGTGGTGTCGATGACGACCTTGCCGCTCACCGCGGCCGCGATTTCCTTGGCCACGCTCTCAACAGCGCCGTAGGGGATGGCGAGGACGATGACGTCCGCGGCTTCTGCCGCTGCGAGGGCGGAGGGGACCACCGACGCGCCGATCTGCGCGGCGACGGTCGTGGCCTTGACGGAGTCACGGGCGGTGACGGTCACTCGGTGGCCGGCGCTCACTAGCGAACTGCCGAGCGCCGAGCCGACGTTGCCGCTGCCAATGATTGCGATGTTCATGGTCTGTCCTGATCCTTCTTTGTGTTCGCCACCACCTGCGAACCCGCTATGCTTGACTTCGGGCAAACGATTGTTGCCTCTGCAAATACTGTGCCATACTGTTGGCCGGAGGTCAAGTAGGTTGTCTGAGACACAAGGGGAGTACACCGGCACTGGACCGCCGCCGGGCCCCCGCCGTCCCGATGTCGGTGGCGAGGTGCGTCGCTGGCGGCAGACGCGCAGCCTCACGTTGACCCAGGTCGGCGAGCGGAGCGGCCTGAACGTCGGCTACTTGTCCCAGATCGAGAACGGAAAGGCCGTCCCGTCCCTGGATGCGCTCGTGGCCATCGCGGCCGCGCTCGACGTCCCTGTCGCGTGGCTCCTCCTCGACTCGGCACCGGCGCCGCGCGTGGTCCGGGCCGCGGAACGGCCCCGCCGGACCGGCGCGCAGGGTGCCTGCATGGAGGAAGTGGACGGCGGGACCGCGCGCGACGTCCGGATCCTCGAGGCGACGGTCCCGCCCGGCGGGTCGACCGGCGTTCATGCCCACACGGGCGACGAGCACCACGTGATCCTTGCCGGTCGCTGGCGGATGTCCCAGGGCGATCACGTCGTGGAGGCCGGTCCCGGCGACTACGTGGCCTGGGATCCCACGATCCCGCACGACGTGGAGTGCCTCGGCCCCGAAGTCGGCCGCATGCTCGTCATCTATCCGCGCCACGCCAGGCGCGGGCCGGAAGCTGCCCGCGATGGCTGACGAGCCCTTCACTCCGGTGATTGACAGGCGTCGGCTTGCTTGTCAGACTGGTCGAAACAACCAGTCTGTATGGAGTAACCAACAGTGCGCAGCGTCGGCTCGTACGAGGCCAAGACTCACCTTCCTCGACTGCTCAAGGCCGTCGAGGCCGGGGAGACCATCACGATCACGAAGCACGGCGTGCCGATCGCCATCCTGACGTCGCCGAGGACGGAGGTGGCGCTCGCCGTCCAGGACGCATCCAGCGCCCTGCGCAGGTTCCGGGCAGCCCACCATCTCGCCGGCGGGACGATCCGGGAGCTCATCGACGAGGGGCGCCGGTGACCTTCGTCCTCGATGCCTCGGTGGCCCTTGCCTGGGTCTTCGATGACGAGGCGAGCCCAGCCGCCGATCACGTCCTCCGGCGACTTGAGCACGAGTCCGCAATCGCTCCGGCCCACTGGCCGCTCGAGGTCGCCAACGCCCTTCGGACCGCGGAGCGCCGTGGCCGCCTTCAGCCCACCGAGCTTCCTGCCCTGCGGGTGATGCTCGAAGGGCTGCCGATTGAGATCGTGCCGGTCGAGCTTTCCACCGCGATCGGGGCCCTCGAAATGGCGCGCACTCATGACCTGACGGCCTATGACGCGACCTACCTGCATCTCGCATACGTGCGAGACCTCGAGCTCGCGACGATCGATCGTTGCTTGCGACAGGCCTGCGAGGCCTCGGGCGTCCGGCTCGCTGTGCCGTGAGTGCGGTCGTCCGATTCTCGATTGCGCCCGTTCGGAGCCTCGGCCTGGAGCACCCGTCGGAGATCCTCCTGACGGAACTCGGGGTCGCCGAGGACCGGCGGTTCTACCTCATTGACGAGCGCGGGTTCCTGGTGGACCGGATCGTCGTCGGGCGGCTCGTCCAGGCCTCCGCGCACACGGATCCGGCCGCGGAGACCCTCCGGATCACGCTGCCGGACGGCGAGGTCGTCGAGGGCGACGTGCGCCTCGGCGAGCCGGTCGAGACGCAGCTCCACGGGCGCGTGGCGATCGGTCACGAGGTGCTGGGACCGTGGGGTGAGGCGATGGCGGCGCTTGCCGGCCGGCCGGTGCGGCTCGTCCGGACGGACCAGATCGGCGGCACGCGGCGCGGCAATCCGGCCTCGATCGTGGGCCAGGGGTCGCTCCGGGAGCTGGCCCGACAGGCGGCCGTCGAGGACGTTGACGCCCGCCGCTTCCGGATGCTGATCGAGCTCGACGGGGATGTGGCCCATGAGGAGGACGACTGGATCGGTGGACGGATCGCGGTCGGGGAGGCCGTCCTGCGCGTCACGGAGCGGGATGGGCGCTGCGCGATCACGACCCAGGATCCCGATACCGGCGAGCGCGATCTCGACACGCTGCGGACGATCCTCCGCTATCGCGGCCCGATGCCCGACGCGAAGGGTGCGCCCAAGGCGATGTTCGGCGTCCTGGCGGAGGTCGAACGGCCGGGGATCATCCGCCTGGGTGACGAGGTTCGCGTTCTCGCCTGAGCGAACTGGCCCGTCGGCCGCGGGCGCGCGTCAGCTTCGGCGCCTCGTCACTGCCCGAGACTCCAGGTCCAGCGCTCCGGATCGAGGCTTCCGTTGCTCCACATCCTCGCCTCGAGTCCCATCGCGGCCGCCGCGGCCGCCGTTTCATCGAGCGACTCCCTCGGCATCGCGAGCAGGACGCCGCCCTCCCGCCCGTCCGACCGGACGAGGCCGCGACGGACGAGCTCTGCCGGCTGCGGCTGGAACCCCGCGAAGCCTCGGTTCCGGTAGGTGTCCACGAGCAGGAGCCAGCGACGCCCGTCGGCCGGCCGCCAGATGGCCCCGACGCCGGCGAAGTGCCCGACGCCCCACGAGTCAAGCGGGATCAAAGCCTCGGGATCCGGCGCCGTCAGGGCGGCCGCCGAGTAGGCGTCGGTCACCGGGTTGAGCAGCTCGTCCGACTGGTAGTTCACGATCGGGTGCAATCCGAGGCGCGGCCCGTCGGCAGCGATGAAGTCCAGCAGGGCCTCCCAGCGAGGCGGTGTGAGGAGGACCGACCCCTCGAGGCGGCGGGCCGCGATCGGAAGCGTCACGAGGGCTCCGTCCGAGGCCAGGCTCACCGTCCGGGCCGTGCCGGCCGGCGCCGTGCCCGCGACTGCCGGGTCTGCCGTGGACCGGAGATCCCAGCCGTACCAGGCCTGCGGGAAGCGAGCAGCGGCAGCGGCGTCATCCAGGCCGAGTGACCGTACCTCCTCGCGAGTTGCCCGTGCCGGCCCGTCCTCCCATGTCTCGAGGACCGTCCCGGCCAGGAAGGCGAGGTAGTCCTCGCGGGTGGTCGGGATCCCGGCGTGGACCGGGAATCCGAGCGGCCCGAGCAGGTACCGCGCGGCATAGGCGCCACAGGTCGACGGGCGCTGGTCCTCAAGCGCCGCCCGAGCCGCTGCGATCGACGGCCAGCGGTCCACATAGTCAATCCGCGTGTCCGGAAACAGCGCCTCCGGCGCGCGCCACGGCGGCAGGTCGCTTGGCATGGCGCGGCCCGGTCCGCGAGCGTCGAGGGTGGTCATATCGGCTCCAGGTATGTTTCGCGCTCCCAGTCCGAGACGTCAATAGCGTCAGGTTGCAGGCCGGAGCCCTCGAGATACGACATCCACTCGAAGCGCTTCACGGCGAGGTAGTGCGGGCGGATCGTCGGACCGAGCATGGCGCCCAGGACGGTGTCGCGCTCCAGCGCGTCCAGGGCGACGTCAAGTCGTGTCGGCAGGCGCGGCGCGCCGGCCGCGGCCGCATCCGCATCCGACAGGTGCCCGACATCCCCGACGATTGGCGGCGGCGCCGCCAGCCCCTGCTCGATGCCGGCACGGATCGACGCCAGCAGCCCGGCAAGGTGCAGGTAGACGTTCGCGGAGGCGTCGCCGGAGCGGTACTCGATGTGCCGGCCAGACCCGGTTGCCGGGATGCGGACGAGGGCAGCGCGATTGCCGACGGCCCACGCGTCATGCGCCGGCGCCCAGGATCCGGGCAGGAGTCGCTTGTAGCTGTTCGGCGTTGGGGCCCCCAGCGCAGTCTGTCCGGCGGCGTGCGCGAGCAGCCCGGCGACCGCGGCTCCGCCGACCTTCGAGAGCCCGTCCGCGGTATCCGGGTCCGGCAGGAGCTCCGTTCCGTCGCTCGACTGGAGGGACAGGTGGACGTGCAGCCCGCAGCCCGGAAGGTCCGCGCGCGGC
>JACVXW010000055.1:0-1832 GCA_015661135.1 Chloroflexota bacterium | reverse complement strand
CGCGAGCGCCTTCACGACTTCCCGTGCCGCGAGGTAGGCGTCGGTCGCCGAGACCGCCGAGGACGGCAGGAGCGAGATCTCGTACTGGGCGGGCCCGTACTCCTTGGCGATCTGGTGGACCGCGATCCCCATGCCCTCGAGTGCCTCGAGGATGGCCTCGAGGAGGTCCCACCGGGCGTCGAGTTCCGCGATGGTGAACATCCGTCCCTGATCGTCGGGCGCGTACGGCGCGCCGGGGCCCGGGCGGGAGAACATCATGAACTCCGCCTCGAACGCCGCGCGAACGCGGATCCCGGCATCGGCCAGCGCCCGCTCCTCCGCCGCAAGACGAGCGCGAGGGTCGCCGTCCCAGGGCGTGCCGTCCGGGTCGGTCAGCCGACCGAAGGCAAGTGCAACGTCGGGTCGATGTGGCAGGGGCCAGGTCGCCGCCGGATCGGGGACCAGGCGGAAGTCGCCGGAATCCGCCGCAAACGCCGGTTCCGGCACCTGGTGATCCGTGATCGCGAGGTCCCAGTTCGCCTTGGCCCAGCCGACTCCGTGGGCCATCGCGTCGGCGATGCGATCCGGTCCGACGGCCTTGCCGCGGGCGATCCCCGCGTAGTCGTGGTAGGCGATCCAGAGATAGCGTCGATCGGGCCGGGCCCGTCGCGCCGCCCTGCCGGACGATCCGCCGATGCGCGTCAAATCTGACAAACTCCTTTTTTCCGCGAATTCACTGCCTATCATGGTGGACTCGGGCCACGTCGGCTCGGAGGGAGCGAGGAGGGATCATGACAGCGTCCCAGGGCGAACACGGCCTCCAGCGGAATGCCATCGGGCTGACCGAGACCCTGTTCCAATCGATCACCCACATGGCGCCTGCCGTTGCGACTGCCCTGTCGATCGGCGCGGCGACCCTGTTCGCCGGCGGTGTCACGCCGCTGGCCGTCGTCTTCGCGCTCGTCGCCTGCCTGTTCACCGCGTACTCGATCGGCGAGTTGTCGCGCCACCTGCCGTCCGCCGGCGGGATGTACACCTACGTCGGGCGCGGCCTCGGAAAGTTCTTCGGCTGGATGATGGCCTGGGCGTTCGCACTCGCTGAGCCGCTCGTGCCGCCGGCGCTGTTCGCCTCGTTCGGCCTGTTCGGGGCGGCCCTCGTGACCAACCTCACGGGGTTTGAGGCTCCCTGGCTGTGGATCGCGCTCGCGGTCGTCTGCGCGGCGATCGTGTGGTGGCTCGTCTACCGCGGCATCAAGCTGAGTACGGACGCCGGGGTCCTCCTCGGTGTCATCGAGATCGCGATCTTCGTGGTGATCGCGATCCTGCTGGTGATCAGTGCCGGCGACAGGAACACCCTGGCCGTGTTCGTTCCGGCCGACGGGAACTACGTCCCCGCACTCCAGGGCATGGTCTTCACGCTGCTGGCATTCGTCGGCTTCGAGGCGGCCGCGCCGCTCGGCGAGGAAGCCAGGGACCCGAAGGTCACGATCCGCCGGGCAGTGATCCTGTCAACGATCGTCATCGGCGTCTTCTACATCTTCAACTACTACGCGGCGACGGTCTTCTTTGGTCCGGACCGGATGGCGGCCGACTTCTACGCCTTCAACAACGGCGACCCGTGGGGCGCGATGGCGGAGGATGTCCTGCCCGGCCTCGGGAGCCTGCTGATCACGTTCGCCATCCTCAACAGCTCCATTGCCAATGCGAACTCCGGCGCGACGGCGTCCACGCGGTCCGTCTTTGCGATGGGCCGCGCCGGGCTTCTTCCGCGCTGGTTCGCGGCAATCCACCCGACACATCGGACGCCGGGCAATGCCGTCAATGCCCAGACCATCGGGGGCATCGCCGTTGTC
>JACVXW010000054.1 GCA_015661135.1 Chloroflexota bacterium | reverse complement strand
CCGCTGACCGAGGATCGTCGACGTGACCTCGTGCGCGTCGTGCACAAGCGCATGGAGGAGGCGCGGGTGGAGATCCGGAACCTCCGGCGGGACGCCGGGGACCACCTGAAGCGCCTTGAGCGCGACGGTGAGGTCGGCACGGACGAGATCCATCGTCTTCTCGAGATGGTCCAGAAGGCCACGGATCGTCACATCGCTGAAGTGGATCGCGTCGGTGGGGCCAAGGAACAGGAGGTCCTCGAGGTCTAGTGGCCCGCGCACCGCTCGTCCGTCCGACCGACGCGCCCCCCTCGGCCCACCAGCGCGGCCCGGTCGAGTCGATCGAGCGTGCCGGCCCGGTCGAGCCGGAAGCCGTCTCCGCCACGGACCTTCCGCGGCATGTTGCGATCATCATGGACGGCAATCGGCGTTGGGCGCGGGCCCGGGGCCTGGACGAACTCGAGGGACACCCGGCCGGCGTCGAAGCCATCCGCGTCGTCCTGCGTCATGCCCGGCGTCGCGGCATCCGGGTCCTCACCCTGTACGCCTTCAGCCGGGAGAACTGGGCGCGCTCCGACGGCGAGGTCGTCTCGCTGTTCGGGTTGCTGGAACAGGCGATCCGGAATGAGACTGACGAGCTTCGTGCCCAGGGGGTCAGGGTCAGGATGATCGGCCGGACCGACGAGCTCCCGCCCGCGACGAGGGCATCGATCGAGAACGCCCTGGAGGCGACGGCGGGTGGTGCGGAGCTGCTCCTCAACATTGCCTTCAACTACGCCGGCCGGACGGAAATCGTCGACGCCGTCCGGCGGATCGTCGCGTCGGGCGTCTCGCCGGACGCGGTTGACGAAGCCGCGATCGAGGCTGCCCTCTACACCGCCGGAACGCCGGATCCCGACCTCGTCATCCGGACGGGCGGTGAGCAGCGCCTCTCCAACTTCCTGGTCTGGCAGGCCGCCTACGCGGAGCTCGTGACCACGGACACCCTGTGGCCGGATTTCGGGGCGGACGCCCTGGATGCAGCCATGGCGGAGTACGCCTCGCGCCAGCGGCGCTTCGGTCGCTGAGGTCCTGCCGTGCTCCGTGAACGGACGCGGAGTGCCGCGTTCCTGACCCCGCCCCTGCTCGTCGTCCTGTGGCTGGGTGATCCGTGGATCGCCATCCTCATCGGCTTTGCGGTCGTGCTCGCCGCGCGGGAGGTCTTCCGGCTCCTGGAAGCCGCCGGGCACCCTGCCCTCCCGGCGCTGGGAACGGCGTTGGCACTCGTGATCGCCCTGGCGGACAGCGTTGCGCCGCTCCCGGGCGGCTCGGGCGCGCTCTTCGTTGCCATCGGCATCGTCCTGGTTGGTGCCGCGGCGCTGACCCGTCAGGATCCCGCTGACGGGCTTGCCACCCTCGCCACGACCACCTTCGGGGCCCTGTACGCGGGAATGCTCGGGTTCGTCGTGCGCCTCGGCTCGCAGGCGCCGGCGATTCCGGACGCGGCGCCGCTCGCGTTCCTCCAGCCGGCCCAGGGCTGGACGCTGCTCCTGATCCTGTCGGTCTGGGCGTATGACACCGGGGCGTACCTCGTCGGGCGCCGCTGGGGCCGCCGCCCGTTCATGGCGCACATCTCCCCGGCGAAGACGATTGAGGGCGTCGTCGGCGGAACCCTCGCCGTGACCGTCGTGTCCACGCTGGTCGTCATCGGCCTCGGCCGCGAGGCCATCGCCGGGGCACTGCTCGGCCCGATCATCGCGGCCGCGGCGCAGGCCGGCGACCTCGCGGAGTCGATGCTCAAGCGGGCGGCCGGCGCCAAGGACTCCGGACGGCTGATCCCTGGTCACGGCGGGATCCTGGACCGGGTGGACTCGTTCCTGTTCGCCGCCCCTGTGGTCGTGCTGTATGTCGCCGTCGTCTTCCGCTGAGTCTCCGATGAGCGAGGTGCCTCGGATCCGGATCGCCCTGCTCGGCGCGACCGGATCGATCGGCCGCCAGGCGGTCGACGTCATCGAGCGCGACCCGTCGTTCGAGGTCGTGGCGCTGGCCGGTGGCCGAAACGGACGTCTTCTCGGCGACCAGGCGCGACGCCTGCGACCGAGGACCGTGGTCCTGGCAGATCCCGACGCGAGAGCGGACCTCGGCGACCTCCCGCCCGGCACGGCCGTCGACGTCGGCGATGCCGCCCTTGAGGCGCTGGCCGGCAGCGGTGACCTGGATCTGCTCGTCGTCGGGACCGGCGGCATGGTCAGCCTCGGCCCCGTCCTGGCCGCGCTCCGGCGGGGGACTGCCGTGGCCACGGCGAACAAGGAGACGCTGGTGGCCGGCGGCCACCTCGTGATGCCGCTCGCCAACACGCTGGCGGCACAGCGAGCCGCGACGGATTCCCGCGACCCCATGGCCAGTCCGCTCGCCTGGGTCCGCCCGATAGACTCGGAGCACTCGGCGATCTGGCAGTGCCTCGCCGGGGAGTCGCGCGCGGCGGTCGCGCGGTTGGTGCTGACGGCCTCGGGCGGTCCGTTTCTGGACCTCGAAGCCGAGGCGCTCGCCGGCGTCACGGTCGAGGCCGCCCTCCGCCATCCCACCTGGCAGATGGGTTCGAAGATCACGATCGACAGCGCGACCCTCGCCAACAAGGGGCTCGAGGTCATCGAAGCCCACTGGCTGTACGATTTCCCGTACGCGGCGATCGACGTGGTCATCCATCCGCAATCGGTCGTCCACTCGGCCGTCGTGTTCGTGGACGGCTCCCTCAAGGCCCAGCTGGGAACCCCGGACATGCGACTTCCCATCCAGTACGCCCTGACTTACCCGCATCGCCGTCCGTCTCCGGCCGCACCGCCCGACCTCGTCGCGGCGGCCCGGCTGGACTTCCGTGCCCCGGATGCGGCCCGCTTTCCGGCTCTCGGCATTGCCCGCGATGCCGGTCTGGCAGGCCCATGGGCCACCGCAGCGCTCATCGCCGCCGATGAGGTCGCCGTCGCCCGATTCCTCGCCGGCACGCTGGACTTCCCCGGCATCCCACGCCTGCTCACGGCGGCCGTGGACCGGTTCGGCGGCCGGTCCGGGCCGGATCCGGACCTTGGCGACCTTGTCGCCCTCGAGGCCGAGGTCCGCGCTGCCTTTGCCGTCGGGGTTCCCGCATGACCGAAATCTTCCGGACGCTCATCACCATCGTCCTCTTCTTCGGCATTCTCGGGATTCTCGTCGTGGTCCACGAGCTGGGCCATTTCCTGATCGCGCGCCTGTTCCGGGTGCGCGTCCTGGAGTTCGGGATCGGGTTCCCGCCGCGGGCAAAGGTCCTTCGGGACCGTGGCGAGACCGTCTATACGCTGAACTGGCTCCCGATCGGCGGCTTCGTGAAGCTCGAGGGTGAGGACGGCGACGAGGGGGACGACCCGCGCTCGTTCTCGGCGCAGCGCCTGCCCAGGAAGCTCGTGATCCTCCTCGCCGGCGTGGTCATGAACGTCGTCCTCGCGTTCGTGATCTTCGCAGGGATGACATGGCTTGCTTCCCCGTACGTCGGGGTCCGGTTCTTCGAGATCCAGCCTGGGTCGCCCGCAGCCGTCGCCGGTCTCCAGCCCGGCGACGCGCTCGTCGCCATCAATGGCGAGCGTTACCAGTTCCTCACTGGACCGAGTGCCCTCAACGGCCTGCGTAGCCGGGCCGGCGAAACCGTCGTGCTGACCATCGACGATCAGGCAGGAAGTCGCCGGGACGTCCCGGTCACGCTGCGCTCCCAGGCCGAGGTCGACGCGAACAGGGGCGCACTCGGCATCTCTGGCGCCGAGAAGCCATTCGAGAGCTACTTCTACGGTGACTACGCGCAGAACGATCTCTCCACGGCCGTTTCTGTCGGAGCGCAGCAGACGTACCTCTGGATGGGACTGATCGTGGGCGGGCTGGGGAGCCTCGTCGGTTCGGTAGCCAACGACCCAACCGCGCCACCGCCGGTTGCCGGGCCGATCGGCATCGCGACCCAGATCGGGGACATCTTCTGGACCAGTGGGCCGATCATGACGCTCTATGTGGCCGGCATCCTGTCGGCGAATCTCGCCGTTGTGAACATCCTGCCGTTCCCCCCGCTCGATGGTGGGCGGATGCTGATGATTGCCCTGAAGAAGACCTTCGGCCAGAGGATCAGCGTGCGCGCGGAGCGCTTGACCTACATGTTTGGCTTCGTCTTCCTGTTCGCCTTCCTCATCTGGATCACCGGCTTCGACATCATCCGGGGCCTGAGCGGCGGGTCGTGAGCGGCCAGGAGTCACTGCGTCCTCGACGGCGCCCGACTGTCAGCGTCGATGTTGGCGGGGTCCTCGTCGGGAGCGCCCATCCCGTCGTCGTCCAGTCGATGACGAACACGGACACGACCGATCCAGACGCGACGGCGATCCAGGTCGCGCGACTGGCCCATTCCGGCAGCCAGCTGGTCCGCGTGACCGTCAACACCGACGGCGCGGCGGCGGCCGTGCCGGAGATGCTCACGAAACTCGCCGACCTCGGCGTGGCCGTACCCGTCATCGGCGACTTCCACTACAACGGCCACCAGCTGCTCGTTGAGTATCCGGCGATGGCCGCCGGCCTGGCCAAGTACCGGATCAATCCCGGCAACGTTGGCGCGAAGCGTCACGACGAGAACTTCGCGACGATCGTCCGGGTCGCGATCGAGCACGACAAGCCGGTCCGGATCGGGGTCAACTGGGGTTCGCTGGATCCGCAGCTGCTGACCTCGTTGATGGACGTGAACGCCCGTCTCCCGGAGCCGCGGGACGCCCGCGACGTGATGATCGAGGCGATGATCGAGTCCGCGATGCGCTCGGCTGAGCTGGCGGAGTCGACCGGGCTCCGGCACGACCGGATCATCCTGTCGGCCAAGGTCTCACGGGTCCGGGACCTCGTCGACGTCTACCGGATCCTCGCCACCCGCTCCGACTACCCGCTCCACCTCGGCCTTACGGAGGCAGGCCTCGGAATGAAGGGCATCGTTGCCTCCACGGCCGGTCTGGCCATCCTGCTGGAGGAGGGGATCGGGGACACGATCCGTGTCTCGCTCACGCCGGCGCCCGGCGGGGAGCGCGAGGAGGAGGTCCGGGTCGCCCAGCAGGTCCTCCAGTCGATGGGGATCCGGTCCTTCCTGCCCCAGGTGTCGGCGTGCCCTGGCTGCGGCCGCACGACGTCGACGTTCTTCCAGGACATGGCGCTCCGGATCCAGGACCACATTCGCGATCGGATGCCGGTCTGGAAGGAGCTTCGGCCCGGCGTCGAGGATATGACGGTTGCGGTCATGGGCTGCGTCGTGAACGGACCTGGAGAGTCCAAGCACGCAGACATCGGGATCAGTCTGCCGGGCACCTTCGAGGATCCTGTCGCGCCGGTCTTCGTTGACGGGAAGCTGGATCGGACGCTCCGTGGGGATGGCCTCGTGGACGAATTCATCGGCCTGCTCGAGGGCTACGTTGAGCGTCGCTACCCGGTGCCTGTCAGCTAGTTCTCGCTCGTGCGGCACTCGGGTGTATACTCCCCGACGAAACAGATACGGCCGCCTCGAAGGACGTGGGTGACCCCCACGTATTTTTTTCGGCGGCAGGACCACCTACCGGACGACCACGATGAAATGGAGGGCGATGCGACCATGAGTCGAGACTTCGTCGGCGCCCTCCTCCAGCTCAATGCGGAGAAGCAGGTCCCGCGTGAGCAACTCATCCGCACGGTCGAGGACGCGATCCAGTCCGCCTACCGCCGGATCGCGAACGAAGAGGACATCCACGTCCAGATCGACGCCGAGAGCGGGAAGATCCGGGTCTTTCGCGCTCGCGTGGCCGTCATCGAGGTCGAGGATCCGCTGACCGAATTCACCCTGGACGACGCGCGCCTCCATCGGGCGGACGCTCAACCCGGCGATCTCGTCGAGATGGAGCAGCTGGATGAGAACTCATTCGGCCGGATCGGCGCGCAAACCGCGAAGCAGGTCGTGCTCCAGCGCCTTCGCGAGGCAGAGCGGGACGTCGTCTACGACCAGTTCGCGAGCCGCGAGGGTGAACTGATCAACGGCACGGTCAACCGCGCCGAGCCGAGGGCCATCATCCTCGACGTCGGAAAGGGCGTGGAGGGCATCCTCGCCACGACCGAGCAGTCGCCGCTCGAGCACTATCGGATCGGCCAGAACGTCAAGGCCTTCGTGCTGGAGGTCCGTCGTTCGCCTCGCGGGCCGGCGCTGCTCGTGAGCCGGACGCACAAGGGATTCCTCAAGCGCCTGTTCGAAATGGAAGTCCCCGAGATCCACAACGGCACGGTCGAGGTCCGGGCCATCGCCCGTGAGGCCGGTAGCCGCAGCAAGGTCGCGGTCGGGTCCCGCCAGGAGGGCCTGGATCCGGTCGGCGCGACCGTTGGCCAGCGCGGTGTCCGCGTCCAGGCGGTCGTCGCGGAGCTCGGCGGCGAGAAGATCGACGTCATCCCGTGGAACGACGATCCGGCGCAGTTCGTGGCCAACGCGCTGTCCCCGGCCCAGGTCCTGTCCGTGGACATCGATACCGAGCACCGAATTGCGAATGTGACCGTCCCTGAGCGGATGCTCTCCCTGGCCATCGGCCGGGA
>JACVXW010000053.1:1056-11356 GCA_015661135.1 Chloroflexota bacterium | reverse complement strand
CATCCACGAGCGGGCCGGCGAGGTAGGTCGCAGTCAGCCCGAGGATCGTGAACACGACCCCGAACCCCGCGACGTACGCCGCGGCATGACGAATCGCCAGCCAGCGCGTCATCGTGCCGCTCGCGCTGCCCACCACCGCGACCGCGCTCAGCTGGCCGACATACGCCGGGACAAGTGGCAGGACGCAGGGAGACAGGAAGCTCAGGAGGCCGGCGCCCACGGCCAGGGCGATGGTGAGATCCGTGCCCATTTCAGGCGGTCGTGGCCACGGGCGCGTCGAGGATGTCGGCGAGCAGGCGCCGGAGCCGCGCGACGCTCGTCGCGAGTTCCAGCCGCCCGACCCCCAGTTCCACGACCGGGATGCGGTCGAACAGCCTGCTGTGGAGCTCCGGATCTGCGTCGATATCACGCTCGATGAAGGTCGGGAGCGGGAGTCCGCGAGCGCGGCGATCACCAAGCAGCAGCTCGATCGCAGCACGGGTCTCATCGCACAACTCACAGCCCGGTCGCGCGTACAGGACGAGGTCGGGGAGGGGAGTCGTCACGGTCGGCATGGTACTCCCGGTGACGCGCGCGGCCGGTTCAGCGGTTCCGTCGGCCGCCGGGCGCCGAATCGAGGTGGGGTACGATGACCGCGTGCCCCCGTAGCTCAGTGGACAGAGCGAGGCCGTCCTAAGGCCTGCGTCGGCGGTTCGAGTCCGTCCGGGGGCGCCAAGACGTCGGAGGCCAGCCTTGACAGCGTTCGATGGGTGGCGACGAACTGGAGCCGTGTGCCGCATGAGCCCCGCGTCGATGAGCAGCGTCCTTGCCGCCATCGGCGGCGTGTGCTGGATCGTGAAAACGTTGCTCATCTGGGCGAATGGTGGAACCAGCACGACTGACGGCGTCGTCGGCCTCCTGTTCCTGACAGGATTTGCCTCTCTGGCAGGCGCGGTCGGGCTCTGGGCCTGGGACGCGACGACCGGGCGTGCCGTGGCGCTCCGCAGCGCTGCCACGGTCTGCGCCGTTGCGGGACTCTTCGTCGCGGTCAACATCCCGATCCTGATTGGCTATGCGCTGATCCCTGGTTCATGGCTCGCCGAGGAGATCGGCGTCGTCGCGGTCGCGATTCTCGCGATCTTCGCGTGGCCGGTGGTGATCCGATCCCGTTTCCGCAAGCCGGGCTGACCTGACGGCACGAGCGACCGCGGGCACCAGATTCGGGCAGGGAGGTGGTCCCGCCCTACCATACGGGCATGACGGGCCTGCCGCGCCGAACTGAGGTCGTTGTGATCGGGGCCGGCCAGGCCGGTCTCACGATGAGCTGGTTCCTCCAGCGGGCGGGCCGGGACCATGTCGTCCTGGAGCGCCGAAGCACCCTCGGCGGTGGCTGGCAGGACCGCTGGGACGAGTTCCGGCTGGTCAGCCCCAACTGGACCGCCTCATTCCCGGGGGCCCCGTACGACGGCAAGGACACGGACGGGTTCATGCCGCGCGATGAGCTGATCCACCGTGTCGCGGGTTACGCCCGGACCATAGGCGCACCGGTCGTGCTGGAGGCCGGCGTGGACCGCCTCCGCCCCGCGGCGGATGAGGGTTTCCTCGTCGAAACAACACGGGGCCCGATCACGGCACGCGAGGTCATTGTCGCGGCCGGAGGCTTCCATGTCCCGCATGTGCCGCCCGTTGCCAGCGGCCTCCCGAACGAGGTCCTCAGCCTTCACTCGCACCACTACCGACGCGCCGACGACCTTCCGCCTGGGGCGGTCCTCGTCGTCGGATCGGGGCAGTCCGGTGTCCAGCTTGTCGAGGAGCTGAAAGCCGCCGGCCGCGATGTCTTCCTGTCGGTCGGGTCGGCGGGCCGGGCCCCGCGCCGGTATCGCGGCCGCGATCTGTTCTTCTGGTTGTGGTCGCTGGGCGAGCGGGGGGCGCAGTTCGGCACCGCACTTCCGTCCGTGGACAAGTTGCCCGACCCTCGCCGGCGCCTGGCCGGCAACCCACATCTGTCCGGGCACGCCGGTGGGCACGAGACGAACCTCCGCGAGATGGGCCGGAGCGGGGTCACGCTGCTCGGCCGGGTGATGTCCATCGACGGCGGGCGGATCGAGTTCGGCGATGACCTTCGCCCGAATCTTGCAGCCGCGGATCGCTTCTTCGCCGAACGGTTCAGGGGGCTCATCGACGCGTTTATCGCCGCCGACGGCCTTGATTGTCCGCCGGACGAGCCTCGAGATGCCGTGGAGTTCGAACCACCGGTCATCGATCACCTCGACCTGGGCAAGTCCGGAGTGACGACCGTCCTGTGGACCAGTGGCTACCGGCAGGACCTGGGCTGGATCGATATGCCGGTCGCCGATGCGATGGGATTCCCGCGCCAGGTCCGGGGCGTATCCGACGTGCCCGGCCTGTATTTCATCGGATCGCTCTGGCAGCACGACCAGATCTCGGCGACGCTGTTCGGGCTGCCGCGTGACGCCCGCGTGCTGGCGGAACGGATGGGCCTGAGGAAGGAAGACGACGCCCCTCCCCCATACTCCGCGGCATGAAGCTCTATTTCGCCGGGCCGCTGTTCACCGCCCCGGAACAGGCCTGGAACGCCCAGCTCACGGCACTGCTGCGGGCGGCGGGCCACGAGGTCTTCCTGCCGCAGGAGCAGGAGAAGGGCAAGTCACCGTCGGGCATCTTCTCGACCGATGTCGGCGGGATCGATTGGGCCGAGGCGCTCGTGGCGATCATGGACGGCCCGGATCCCGATTCCGGCACGGCCTGGGAGTGCGGCTACGCGTTTGGCAAGAAGCCGGTGATCCTGGTACGGACCGACTTCCGGCGGATGCTCGACGGCGGCGCTCCCTACAACCCGATGCTGACCGAGGCCGCCGACGTCCGCCTTGACCTGCCGCTCGCCTCGATCGACGAAGTAGCCCAGGCCGTACTCGCGGCGCTCAGCGGCCTGGGCGTGCGGCGATGACACGCCGGGGATCGTGCGGGGCGTGAATCGGCCGTACGTGCCGCAGCCGGTTCTTGACGCCGCACACGCCAGGTCCGCGGCACGCTCGGCGCGCGACTGGAGCCTGGCCGACCGGTTGCGAGCCGAGATCGAGGCGGCGGGCTGGCTGATCGTGGACCGTGGCACGGACTTTCGGCTGGAGCCGGCCCATCCGCCCGACCTCGAGGAAGCCGGCGGCCATCGGTTCGGTCGGAGCGACGCCGTCCCGAGTCGCCTTGCCGAGCCCTCGACCTGCCCGGCGACGATCGTCCTCGTCGCAACCGACTTCCCGTCCGACCTCGATCGCGCGCTGGCTGGACTGCGGGCCGGAGCGCCGGCGGGGACGCAGATCGTCGTTGTCGCGGACGGACCGAGCGAGGCACAGGCGGAGTGTCTCCCGGTCGCCGCCGACGGCACCTGCACGAGGCCCGGGCCCGAGGTCGTTCGGACGAGCGCGCGGCTGGGCTGGGCCGCAGCGTGGAACATCGGCCTTCGCCTGGCACAGGGCGAGGTCGTCATCTACATGGACACGAGTCTTGAGTCTGCGGGCGACGTGGTGACGCCGCTGCGCGCCGCCCTGGACGTTCCCGATGCCGCGGTCGTCGGCCCCGCGGGCTTCCTGTCCCAGGACCTCCGACGCTTTTCCGAGACGACGGTGGCAGGCGCCGCCGCCGCGATCGACGGAGCCCTGCTGGCCTTTCGCCGGATCGATGGCGCGGCAGCCGGGGTGGGGGTGGTGCCGCGCGGGGCCGTCGTCCTGCCCGGATTGCCTTTCAATCGGCATGATCACCGCGGCTGCGAATTCGGTCCGGCGGCCGAGCGCAACCGACTATCGAAGCGCAACTTCTACCGGTTCGTGGATCGGTTCCACGACAGGTCGGATCTGGCCGTCAGCGGCCGGTTGGGCTAGTCGCCACGATCTTTGCCAGCGGACCTAACGAATCCGCCGACCCCTCGTTTCCGGAACGGGAGGCCTCGGCGCAGATCATCGTTCCCCCGGCGGTGTAGCACGAGGCCTCTCTTGCTGCTCGGCGACCGACCCGTGTGTTCGCCCTTCGACCGGCACCTCGGAACCCGCCCGTATACTCCGCTGATGCGCCGGTTCGTGTGCGTTGCCACCCTCCTCTTCGGGCTCTCCGGCGATCGGTATGCCTGGACGGTCCGGCCGCACAGTCCAGTCCCGGTGGAGCGGCCGGTCAATCTGGCCGAGGCCGGTCGAACGCTCCGAACGCCGGCCTGGTGGCGGCCCTGACCGCGAGTCGGTGGGGGATCCGGCTCGCCGGACTCGTCCTGTGCGCGTTCGCGTTCGGCGGATTCTCCGTCGAAGGTCCAAACGGCCACGTTGCCCGGGCGGCGGCGCCCGACGAGGTCCGGATCCTGTTCGGAGCGCCGACCACGCTGGACCCGGCGATCCAGAGCGACATCGGGTCGGCGGCGTACACGGCCCAGCTGTTCGAGACCGTGACCGCGTTCGACGCACAGCTCATCCTGCGGCCCGCGCTCGCCGGGTCATGGGACATCTCCGACGACGGCCGGCGGATCGTCTTCCACCTTCGCGACGGGCTCAAGTTCTCGGATGGAGCGCCCCTGACCGCGGCGGACGTCGTCGGGAGCTGGCTGCGGGTCATCGATCCGGCCCGGCCGTCCCTCCTGTCCTCCTTGTTCCTTGACGTCCGCGGGGCGTCGGACTACCTGATCGGAAGAACCACGAACCCAGACGACGTCGGGCTGCGGGCGGACGGCCGCGACGTCGTCGTTGACCTCGAGCGACCGGGTGCCGACTTTCCCGCCATCGTCGCGGGCCCCACGTTCGGGATCGTCCCGCCGTCGGTCTGGCAGGACGGCGTGGACATCGAGGCGGGGTCCGACGTGGGCAGCGGCGCCTACGTCCTCGACGCCGTGACGCCGACCGAGCATCGCCTCGCTGCGAACGCACACTTCTGGGCCGGACCGCCGGCAATCGGGATAGCGCATCTCGTCACGGATATCGGTGGGCGCAGCCCGGTAACTGCATTCGAGGCAGGTGACGTCGATTACACGGGCATCGGGATCTACGATGCGTCCTGGATCCGATTCGACGCCGATCTCGGGCCGCAGCTGCGGCTCGTCCCTTCGCTGTCCCTCTCGTACGTCGGTTTCACGGCGACGACGCCGCCGTTTGACGATGTTCGGGTCAGGCGGGCCTTCGGGGCGGCGGTCGACTGGGTGCGGCTCGTGGAGCTCGGATCCGCGGGCGATGAGATCGGCGCCGACAGCATGGTGCCTCCGGGGATTCCCGGCGGCGGGGACCGCAGCTGGCTCCCCGTTCACGATCCGGGAGGGGCTCGCGAGTTCCTCGCTGCGGCCGGCTACCCCGGCGGCGTCGGGCTCCCCGAGGTCACGTTCGCCGCGGGCGGGCTCTCGTATGCGGAGGCGATTGCCGCCGATCTCGAGCGCGAACTGGGGGTGACGATCCGGCTCGAGGAGCTGGACGACCACTTCGGGCGACTCCATGACGATCCGCCGCAGATGTGGACACTCGGCTGGGTCGCGGACTATCCCGGTGCCAATGACTTCCTCGGCGTCCTCCTGGGGACCGGCTCCTCCAACAACTATGGGCGATGGTCATCGGCGGCGTTCGATGCCGCGATCGAGGCGGCGTTGGCGGATCGGGACCCGGATGGGGCGCGCGCAGCCTACGAGAAGGCGCTTGGCGTCGTTCGGGATGACGTGCCCGTCGTCCCGATCGCCTACGGAGACGGCTGGGCGCTGTCACGCGACGGCCTGCTGGGAGCAGGCCAGAACGGGCTCGGGATCCTGCGCCTGGCAGGCATGGCATGGGAGTGACCACGAGTCGGCGCGGCCTGGCGCGCCTCGGCCTGTCTGTCCTCCTCGCGATGGCGGCCGCGGCCCGGGCACCCCACGACACGCGGGCTGCAGATCCGGTCTTGCCGGCGCCGGCCGTTTCGGTCGTGTTCCTCGAGGCCATCACCTTCACCGGCTCAGCCCGGCTGTCGGGCGACGTGAAACGGGTCGAGCTCGTGCTGGACATCGAAGGCTCCGACCGCTCGTACGTGGCCGACGCCGCCCGACCGGGCAGCGGCGGCACCGTCGCCCTCGAGTACGTGCTCGCGGCGCCGAGTGGCGCCATCCTGCCGAACACGGACATGGAGGCGCGTTTCCGGGCGACGCTCCGGGACGGCAGCGTCGTCTACGGACCGGCCACCACCGTCCACTATGCGGACACCCGCCTCCCTTGGCAGACCCTGGACGGTGAGTTCGTGACGGTCCACTGGACCGCGGGTGGTGCAGCGTTCGGTCGGCGCGCCCAGGCGATTGCCGACGCGGCGGTCCGGGACGTGGGCGGACTCCTCGGCGTCGAGAGTGGTGATCGGATTGACTTCTTCATCTACGCCAATCGCGATGACTTTTACGATGTCCTGGGAGCGGCAACCCGCGAGAACGTCGGCGGTGAGGCGCACTCGGACATTCGGACGCTGTTCGCTAACATCGGCCCGGACGCCATCAACAGTGCGTGGGTCGCGAGCGTCATCCCGCACGAGCTCACCCATCTCGTCTTCGACAGCGCAGTCACGAACCCGTACCACTACCCACCGAGGTGGCTCGACGAGGGAATCGCAGTCTACCTGGCCGAGGGGTATGGGCAGGGCGACCGGTCGGCCGTCGAGGACGCCGTGAGATCTGGAGCCCTCATGCCACTGCAGGCGCTCGCGGGCCAGTTCCCGACGACGGAGGCCCCCTTCCGACTGGCCTACTCGGAGAGCGTGGCCGCGGTCGACTTCCTGGTGGACCGCTTCGGGCAGGAGGCGATGGTGACGCTCGTCCGGTCGTACGCGGCCGGCGTCACGGAAGATGAAGCATTCGAGGCGGCGATCGGCCTGGACATGGCCGGGTTCGAGGCGGCGTGGCTCGAGTCGCTGGGCGCTGCGGCTCCGATTCCGTACGGTCCAGTTCCCGCGCCGGCGGGCCCGGTTCCAGCGGACTGGATCGGCAGCGCCCCGGTTCCGAGCGAGATCCCCGGCGTTTCCGCGACGTCGGCTCCGAGCCCGTCGCCCGGTGGATCAGGGCCGGATGCGACGCCCGGCACCGATGCGGGCGCGACCGTCGCGGTTCTCATCCTGCTCGCTGGGGCGTCGATCCTTGGCGCGTTACTGTACGCACGACGCCGGCGGGCGCCGTGAGCACGTTCCTCGAGCGCATGCGCGCGCTTCCGAGTTGGCAGGTCACGCTGACCGGCGCCCTGTTCGTCCTCGGCTTCCTCATCGCCGCACAACTTGCCGCGGAAGGCCCACGGATCCGGTACACGAGCCAGGAGCGGACGCCACTCATCGAGACCGCCTTGGGCCTCCAGCGCCGGCAGGACGCCCTCCAGGTCCAGATCCTGGAGCTGCGCGCCCAGCTGGCGGCGCTCGAAGCGAGCGAGCCGGGATCTGAGGCGATCGTCCGGGAACTCAACGCCGCGCTGGATCGGGCCAGGCTCGCCGGCGGGCTCGTGCAAATCACTGGGCCGGGCATCGTCTTCCGGTTCGAGGACGCGGCCAACTCGGGGTCCGTGAGCGATGGGCTGGTCACGTCCCACGACATCCGGAGCCTTGTCGGTGAGCTATGGCTGGCCGGTGCCGAGGCCATCTCGATCAACGGCGAGCGCGTGACGACGGCCACGGCCGTGCTGGACATCGGCAACGCCGTGCTCGTGAACTCGGCTTATCTCGCGCCGCCCTATGAGATCCGGGCCGTGGGCCCGTCAGACCTGTACGAACGACTCACCGGATCGGCGGGATTCGTCGACTTCATCCGTGGCCGGGTGGAGCCGTACGGCCTCCGACTGTCGTTTGCGGAGCTGGACGACGTGACGGTCGCCGCCTACGCCGGAACGGTTCGGAGCCGGTATGCGCGGCCCGACCCCGCCGCGAGCGCGACCCCATGAAGCGAACGCGTCGACGATGGGCGGTGACCGCAGTAACGGCGGTCCTCGGGGTGCTCGTGGTTGCCCAGCTGCGGAGCCAGGCGGCGACGCCGGGTTTGAGCGCACTGTCGGCGCAGGAACTGACCCTGGTCATCGCCAACGTGAACACGCGCAATGAGCAGCTGCGGGCGGAGGTCGATGCGCTCGAACGACAGGTCGCGACCCTCACGGCGACGCTCGCGCGCGGTGACAGTGCCACGGGTCAGTTGCGATTCGACCTGGCCGCGATCGAGGCATGGGCCGGTCTCATCGCGGTGACCGGTCCCGGCATCTCGATCCGCATCTCGGGTGACATCGGCAGTGAGGGGATCGAGGGGCTCCTCAACGAGCTGCGGAACGCGGGTGCCGAGGCAATCGCCGTAGAAGGCGTCCGGATCGTGCCCGGGACGGTGGTCTATGGCGCATCGGGTGCCCTGTCCGTCGAGAACACGCCGCTACCGGCGTCGTTCGAGATCGAGGCGATCGGCAGCCCCCAGATCCTGACAGGGTCGCTCACCAGGAGCGGCGGCGTCATCGCCCAGCTCGCGGCGACAAATCCGGACGCCGCGATCAGCGTCACGCCGCTCGAGGCCGTTTCGATCCCGGCAACGGAGCGCGACCTCGTGCCGGGCGACGCCCAGCCGAGCCTCTGATACGCTCGAGCCATGGGTACCCGGCCGGTTCTCGTGCTGCTTCTCGGCGACATCGTCCGCCTCCGTCGACCTCATCCGTGCGGTGGGAAGGAGTGGCAGATCGACCGCCTCGGCGCCGACGTCGGGCTGCGCTGCCGCACCTGCCGGCGGCACGTGCTGCTGGAGCGCCGGGTGCTCGAGAACCGCATCAGCGAGTTCGTGGAGCGGGGGGACGCCGAGATCACGGCGGCAACCTCACCTGGCGCCACCCCGGACCTGTGATCGCCCAGGAGTCGGTCACCGACGGCGGAACGAGCACCGCCGCAGTCCTCCGGAACCGGCCGTTCCTCCTCCTGTGGCTGTCGCAGCTGGCGACCCAGGTAGGGTCGAACATGGCCCTCTACGGGCTCACCGTCATCGTCCTCAACACGACCAATCTGAGCTCCGCTGTCAGCGCGCTCTTCCTGACGTTCCTCGTCCCGGCCGTGCTCCTGTCGGCGGTTGCCGGGGTCTACGTGGACCGGGCCGATCGGCGGGTCGTGCTGGTCCTGACCAACGTGCTGCGTGCCGTGGCGATGGTCGCGATCTGGTGGGTGGGTGGCAACATCGCGTTGATCCTGCTGCTCAACATCGCGGTGTCGGTCATCACCGTCTTCTTCGCCCCTGCCGAGGCGGCGATGATCCCGCACCTGGTCCCGAGCCATCAGCGGGTAAGCGCGAACGGCCTGTTCACGCTGACGCTCAACGGCGCATTCGCTCTGGGTTATGCGCTGCTCGGGCCGCTCGTCGTCAAGGCGGCAGGAGGTCCCGAACCGGTCCTGCTGGTCGTGGCCGTCCTGTACGGCGTCGCCGCCGTCTTCTGCCTCACCTTGCCGGCCAACGCCCCGGCGGCGGTCGAGGGTGCGCCGGCACACGACACGATGCACGAGGCCGGCGAGGCCGTTCAGGGCACGTTTGCGCAGCTGTCCGAAGGCATGGCATACATCCGGGCGAATCGTTCGATCGGCTGGTCCCTCGGCTACCTGGGAATTGCTGCCTCCATCGTCGGGGTCATCGGCGTGCTGGGTCCGGACTTCGCCAAGGACACGCTCGGCCTCGGTGCCGAGGACCTGTTCGTCGTCGTCCTGCCACTCGGGATCGGCATCGTCATGGGGGTCCTGCTCCTCAACTCGTACGGGCGGTTTGTCGCCCGACGCCGGGCGATCGAGGGCGGCCTGATCGCCCTCGGGGCGCTGTTGGCGGCGATGACCGTCGCCGGACCGCTCAGCCGCGCCCTCCAGCGCGTGGATGCGCCGCTCGTTGACCTGTCGGCCATCACGTCGCTGATCGCGGTCGTCATCGCGATGGCGTTCGTGGCCGGGATCGCCTATGGGGTCGTGGCGATCTCGAGCCAGACGCAACTCCAGGAAGATCTCCCCGAGGAGGTTCGCGGGCGCGTCTTCGGCGTCCTGAACATGCTGGTCTCGGTCGGCAGTTTCCTGCCGATCATCATCGTCGGGCCAATCTCGGATCTCGTCGGGACCACCGCGGTCATCCTGTTCGTCGCCGGCGGGATCTTCCTGTCGGGAATCATCTCGATCGTCCGTCGCGGGCCGCTCGCACCGGCGGAGGAGCGAGCTTCGGCGGGGATGATGGTCCCGGGCACGGCGGTGGACCCGATCGGCGTGGTGATGCGGACCGAAGGCGAACGGCGGCGCCCGGTCGACGACGACACCCATGTCGCCCGTTCCTGAGCTCGGCGCGGCGACGGTTCCGATG
>JACVXW010000053.1:0-1049 GCA_015661135.1 Chloroflexota bacterium | reverse complement strand
CACCCCGACGGCGTGGCGGTTCGTTGCAGCGGTCGCCCTCGGAGGCCCCCTCGTCGTGGGGTTCGGGGCGGCTTCCGGCAGCGGCGTCCGCTGGTTCGTTGTGGTCTCCGTCCTGGTCGCGGTCGCGTTCGTCGTCCCGCTCGTGCGGGCCAGCCGACGGCCTCCCGTGCCCACAGGGCCCCTGCCACTGGATCCGGCTGGTCCGCCCCCGTCCATCACGGTGCTCGTGGCCGGGCGCGATGAAGCGGTCGTGCTCCCGCAACTCGTGGCCGATGTCGCCGCCCAGGACCATCGCGACCCCGACGGCAAGCCGCGCTTCGATCTCGTGATCATCGACGATCGATCGATCGACGGCACGACCGAGGCGGTCCACGCCGCTGCCCTCACGCATGGCCTCACCGACGTCACGATGGTGATCCGGCGCGAGGGCGTTGACCTGGCGGATGGCAAGGGCGCCGCGCTGACGGTGGCACAGCCCGATCACCTGGCCGGCGAGATGGTTGTCGTGCTGGACGCCGACGCCCGGATCGGACCAGAGTTCCTGCGCCGCCTTGCCGCATACGCTGCCGCTGGGGTGGACGCCGTCACTGCACGCCGACGCATCCTCCATGCCGACTCGTCGTGGCTGGCGGGGGCGCAGGCAGACGAGCAGAACCAGGACGGCGAGCTCCAACGAGGTCGCTGGGCTTCCGGGGGCTGCTCCGAGTTTCGGGGCAACGGGCTGGCGATCCGGAGGTCGCTCCTCGCCGCGGTCGGGGGCTGGCGGCCGGCGTTGACGGAAGACGTGGATCTGTCCAGTCGCATTGCCGCGGAGCGCGGCATTACCGTGGCCTGGGCCCTGGACGTGGAAGTGTGGGAGGAGCCCGTCCATACGTGGACCGCCCTCCTGCGGCAGCGCTTGCGCTGGAGCGAGGGAGCGATCCGGCGATTCCTGTTGCACGGCCGAGCCGTCATGACGAGCAGGCGACTCTCGCGTCGTGCGCGTTTCGACTTTGCTGCCTACGGGGCGCAACTCCTCGCGCCGCCGCTGATCATCGGCGCGACGCTCG